>SLQH01000228.1 GCA_007131555.1 Planctomycetota bacterium
ATTGTCAAGGCGGCTTGATGGTCTGCCGCTTTGAGTACGGGGCGGGTGCTGCCGTCGGTTGTTCATGTCCGCATATCAGGATAAGCCTCTTTTGGATCAGAATAGAGCATGTACATCCAGCGATTTCATGTCTATTATGATTGAATCAGCACTGCATGCTGATGCCCCTGTGATGACGCAGGGGTAGTGGAAGGGGCGGCTTTTGATGACCATGCTCTGTGAAGACCACGCCCGTCTGGCTGGCGAATTGGTGGCCGAGGCCCACGCCAACGATGGTTTGGCCCCCGTAGATTGTGAGCGCTTCTGGCATGATAACGCCATGGCCTGTGCCGATCCCTTCGGTCGCGATATTCCCCAGTGCGCGATGGGTAGCATGTGTACGTCGGAATGCGTCTTCACCGAATTGGGAGTGCCGGCCGACTGGCATCGCTACTATCATGATCCGGCCTGGGTGGCGGAACTGGTGGAGCGCTACAATGACCGGGCTGAGATCATCGTTGGGCGGCGGGCCTGCTGGTGTCCGGATCCGACCGCAACGTCCTTGCCGGTCAAGACCCTGGCCGACATCTTTGAAGCCCGTAATGTCTTCCAACATGAGTCCTTCTGGCTGATGCCGTCAGCCTCTGATAGCGATGGCCTGCGGGCCCTGCTGGACCGCGTCGAGGCCCGGCTTGAGGACTTGGCGTCGTTCGTCTTGCCTCCGGACTGGGACCGCTTGCGTCGGGACCATCTGGCCCAGGGCCGGCCCCTGCCCCGCTATCGTCATCAGCGGGGACCGGTGACCTTCGCCACCTCGATCTTCGGTAGCGAGGAGTTGATCTTCCTGTGCTATGATGAGCCCGACCTGGCCGCGCGTCTGCGTGACACCATCCTGGCCGCCATGCTGGGCCTGCATCGGGTCCTGGAGGAGGCGGCTGGTGATGACGGTCACGGTGGGGGGCGGCGCGGTTTCTCCTTTGCTGATGACAACTGTTATCTGTTGACTCCGGAACTGTACGAGTTCTTCGCTCTGCCCATCCTGCGCGGGATGTTTGCCGCCTGCGCACCCGATCCGGCCGACTGGCGTTACCAGCACTCTGATTCGGACATGGCCCACCTGTTACCGTTGCTGGCCAGTCTCGACTTCAGCCAGGTCAACTTCGGCCCCACGGTGAGCGTTCGCGACATTCGTCGTCACATGCCCCGTACCATCATCCAAGGCCAGTTGGCCCCCTTCACCTATTCCCGCAATCAGGAACAGGCCATGGTCGAGGAACTCCTGCGTGATCATGATGGTGTTGGCGACAGTCGCGGTCTGCTGTTCACCACCGCCGGCTCCATCAATGACGGCTCACGCCTCACCGGCATGCGCCTGATCATGGCCGCGATTCAGCGCTATGGGCGGTTTTGAGGAGATTGTTGAAAACAGCATTAGGCTGGCCGTATTTTCACCCAGAGCACCTGGGTCCGAAAAGGCCACGCCAGGCGACGTGTCAGTCTGTTTTTATGGGCTCCTAGGATCGGTCGTCAGCCTGCTCCCGCGCCAGCAGGCAGGTGCGGGTGACGGCGAAGACATCCTCGGTCGGCACCAGGGGGCGGCCCTGGCAGAAGGCTGCAACCAGATCGACATCAGGCTGGACGACCAGGGCCTGGTCGCCGTCACCGCCCTGGATCAGCGCCTGATGCTGTCGCACCTCGATGATCCCGTCCATGCCGACCAGGCGCAGACGGTCATCCTCATGGCTGGCGGCGGCCTGGGGACGCAGATAGTCGCAGGTGACGGTGGCCAGGATGCCGCCCTCCAGGCGGCAGGCGCAGGCGGCGGTCATCTCCAGATCGCCATGATCGCGGTTATCACCGATGTCATGCCAGGCGGCCAGGTCGAGGACCTCGGCCCCGCTGCACCACCGGATCAGATCGAAGGCATGGGACCCTACCCAGGGGAAGATGCCGGTCGATCCCTGACGGCTACAGAACCACGGCGGACGACGCTTGAGCTTGTAGGACTTCTGGGCCTGGATCAGGCGCAGGGGCCCGATACGACCCTCGGCCACGGCGGCCTGGGCAGCCCGAAACGGCCCCTGGCCGCGCAGGCTCATCATCGTGGTCAGGAGCACCGGTCGGGCCTGCCAAGCCGCCTCCAGGGCCGCCAGGGTCGCTAGGTCGGCGGCCACCGGCTTTTCGCATAGCACCGGCAGGCCACGGTTGATGGCCCGCAGGCAGATGGTACCGTGGGCCTCATACGGACCGCTGACCACTAGGGCGTCGATGGCCGGATCATCGACCACCTCCTGCCAGTCATCAACCATGCGCGGCCGCGAGCCATGCTGCTCCAGGGCCGCCAGGATATGGCCGGGGTCATCATCGACACCGCCACGGGCGTAGACCGTCACCTGCAACTGCGGCAGGGCGGCCAGGGCCGGATAGAGCATGCCGATATGGCCACGGGTACCGATCAGGCCCAGACGCATACACAACTCCCGATCAGGCACAACGCAGACGCAGGGTGATGATCTGGTACGGCCGGGCGGTGAAGGACACGGTGGACCCCTCCCAGGACAACTCGCTGGGCTGCTCTTCGAGCACGGTGCAGCGCCAGGCCCCGGCCAGGGGCCGGGGACAGATCACCTGACCGCGCACGGCGGCATTATGGCGTTCGACCAGGCGCAGGATGACATCCTGGCCGTCGTCACTGCGCTTGACCGCCTCCAGGGTCATGCCCGGCGCCCGGATGTCGAACAGCGGGGCCAGGTCCTCGCCGGCCGTCCCCGCGATCACGACATGGGGCTGGTTGAAGGCCAGGGCCGCGGCGATGATGCCGGCCTCGCGCCAACCGTCGGCATGAGGCCGCAGGGCATAGCGGAAGTGATGGACCTCGCGGTCGGCATCGGGATCGGGATGGATCGAGCCCTTGAGCAGGGTCAGGCGCATGCGTCGATCACGGATGTCGCAGCCGTACTTGCCGTCATTGAGGATCGCCACCCCGTAGTCATGCTGACTGACATCCATCCACAGATGGGCGTTGACCTCGAAGCGGGCTTGCTCCTGGGGATCGTTGACGGTGGTCGGCCGGGTGATGTTGCCGTAGGCGATGTCGTAGGTGGCCTCACGGGCGTTGATATCCACCGGGAAGGCGACCTTGAGCAGGCGCTGACGTTCCTGCCAGTCGATCAGGGTCTCGAACTCCAACTGGCGGCCATCAGCCGCCAGACTGATGCGCTGGGTCAGGGTCGAGGCATGGAAGCGGCGGCGCAGCAGAAACGATGCCCGTAGCGGACCGCGCTCGTCGATACTCAGGCTGGTCTCGCCGTCAAGGGCGATGGGATGATCGCGATAGGTCTCGACGATGTCCCAGGCGTCGTACTTGCCGGGCATGTCCTCGTACATCTCGAAGACGTTGCCGGCCTGGCCGTTCCACAGCACCTCGCGTTCATGGTCCTTGTCGAACAGGCTGACCAGCTCGCCGCGGGCATTGAATGCGGCACGCAGATGCGGGTTCTCCAGGCTGGTGTCGGTGACGATGAGGCCTGATGCCGGCTGGGGCGCATCAGCGTCCACCACCCGCAGACCGGCGGCGGCGCAGCCCGCCACCCCGCCCAGGGCCACCAGGCGGGCCGGCGCGCCGGTCAGATCGGTGATGCCCTGCTGCGGCACAACCCGCCCATCGGCGGTCGCCACCTGGCCCGCGTCGATCAGGGCGGCCGGGATGACCATGGCATCGCTGCGGGCGCAGCCCAAGGCGTTGAAGACGCTCAGATGGGTGCCGGTCCCGACCAGGGTCTTCAGGGCCTGATCGCGTAGGCTGGTGGCCTGGGTCATCAGCGCCGCATAGGACTGCAACAGGTCCTGGTACACCGGTGCGATGTGGGTACCGGGCACGGCGTCATGGAACTGGGCGTTGAGCAGTTCGGTCCACAGGCCGTGCAGGGCTTCGGCCGGATAGTCCGCGCCCGTCAGCCAGGCGGCGGCATTGAGCAGTTCGGTCTGGCCGAGCAGGAACTCGCCGCGACGGTTGAGCTGCTTGAGGCGACCCTTGGTGGTCACCGAGCCACGATGGGCCTCAAGGTAGATCTCGTCGCGATGGACCGGCACCAGGGCCGGATCAAGGGTCAGGACCTTGGCCTTGATGGCGTCGAAGGCCTCCTCGGCGGTGCTGGTGCGGGTCGGCACCAAGCCCGGAAAATCAGCATAGCGGCGCACCGATTCGATCATCTCGACATCCACACCGCCGCCGCCGTCACCCCAGCCATAGATGTGCAGGGTCTCGCCGACCGTGGCCTTGTCGCTGAAGTTGCGCCACTGGGCGGTCATCATGTCGGGATCGACGGTGCCGATGAAATGGCCGGGCGGGGTGATGCCGAGCACCCGCGAACCGTCCAAGCCCTCCCACCAGTAGGTATGCCTGGTCCAGGGATTGGTATCGTTCCAGGGCACCATCTTGGAGGTCAGGAAGTACTCGATGCCGCTATCGGCCAGGATCTGGACCAGGCCCCAAGACAGGCCGAAGACATCCGGCTGCCAGCAGGAACGGCTGCGGCGGCCGAAGGCCCGTTCAAAGAAGCGCTGGCCGTGGGCGATCTGGCGCACGAAGCTCTCACCCGAGATCAGGTTGCAGTCCGGCTCGACCCAGAAGGCGCCGATGGGTTCCCAGCGGCCCTCGGCCACCCGGGCCTGGACCTGGGCGAAGAGGTCGGGGAAGCAGCGTTCCATGTCGGCGTAGATCTTGGCCTGGGACTGCGAGAAACGGAACTCCGGGTACCGTTCCATGAAGCGCAGCATGGTGGCATGGGTGCGGCCGACCTTGCGCAGGTACTCCTTGTGCTGCCACATGAACACCACATCAAGATGCGAATGGCCGACCAGATGCATGAGCCCCTGGCCCCGGAAGCGGTCGCTGGCATAGACCGTGGCCCGGATATGGGCTCGGGCGGCGGCGATGGCGGCCCGCAGGGCGGCGTCATCGGCCGGCTGGGCCGGGATCAGCTTCATCGCCTCCCACAGCTCGCGTTCGACAAAGGCCTGGAGGCCCTCATCCAGCTGCGGCACCTGGAGGAGCTTGGCGGCACAGAGCAGGTCCCAATAGGCCTCCCATACCGCCCGATCCAGGCAGCCCAGCTCGGCCAGGGCGAACTGCTGGGCGTGGTCCTTGCGCGGGGCGTGGTAATGGGCATAGGTCTCGGCCACCAGTTCGTAGGCGGTACCGGCCTCGGCCTGGTCGACGAACCACAGGTCATGGCGGAAGGGGTCCACCCCATGCCAGGCCTGGCCGTTGACATGCAGCATGGTGTCGCCGCCAACGTAGAAGCGCAGCATCACCTCCTGGCCGTGACAGGCCTCGGGCATGGTGAAGCGGCACCGGAACTCGGCCGACGGCCCATGCTGGCCCCACTGCGACCCGACCGCGATCGGCTCCCAGTCCCGGATCACCGGGGCATCACCCCAGTCACGATAGTCGACATAGCGGATCTCCCAGCCCTCTAGCGGGATCCGACGCGTGAACAGGGCCCCCTCGATCAGGGCGAAGCGTTGCTGGGCCCGCTCCTCGAAGGAGGCGATGCCCCGGAACTTCTTCTTGACGCCCAGGCGCCAACTGCGGCACACGGCGTTGATGTCGACATCACTGCTCATGAGGATTCCTTCTGTATGCCACTGGTCGTGACCGGGCGCTGAATCCCCGGCATGGTGGCGAGGGGAGGGATTGTGCTGCCCTGACAACGCTGTCCATCGGCGTTTGCAATGCCGGGGCTTGGGCGTGCCGACGTACGGACTTGCTCAAGCTTTCGGAGCCTGTAAGGAATAAACTGACACATCAGCTTGGCTTGGCCTTTTTTTGGTCCCGATTTCGCTGAAAGTCCTCACCATGGCTACGGCTGTGACAGCGGTTTTCGACACAATCGGGCCTTGAAAATGCACTGCGCCATGCTCGGTCGCTATCCCTTAACAGACTCCTGGATCATTGCAGTATAAACAGGCCTGTCATGAGACATATCATCTGCATTATCGTGGCGTTGCTTCTGGTGATCCTGTTCAGTGCTGTGATGTACTGCGTGAGCGATGAACCGCTATGGTCATCGTGCCTGCTGCCGTTGGCCATCTGGCCGTTTTTTTGGGCCCTCCTGGAAACGCTCAGTTACCGGAAGGGATCGAGATTCCATATCTGGTTGGCGGGCTGTGTGTTTGGAGTGCTGTTTTTGGTCTTCTATCCCTTGGCCGTGTGGCAGGCGATCACGGCTCCGTCATCGTCACATGTCGTGTGGGTCATCCTGACCCCATGGCAACTGTTGTTGGGGTATAGAGTATTGCGGCTCCAGTATCCAAAGGATCGCGATCCTACCCTGGCAGACCCACAACCCGCAGCACCAGCTCCGTGACCTGATCACAGTAGCGCTCCAGAGGTCCGGGCAGGCGGCCGAAGATCACGTGGGCGGCCACCTGGAGGAAGATGCCCATGGCGGCGGCGGCCAGCAGCACCGCCTGATCAGGATCATGGGCCCGCATCAGCTCCTCCAGGACATCCTGGGGCATGCGGCGGTCATCAGGCAGGCTGGCGGCGATCTCGTAGCGTACCAGCAGGACGAAGCGGAACACCAGCGGCTGGTCGTCATAGAGGCGCAGCACGGCGGTGGTCGCGGCCCGGATCCGCTCGGCGAGGTCGCCGGGAGCGCTGACGGCCTCATCCAGCAGGGCCACCACCTCGGCCAGGTGCTCCTCAAAGAGGGAGGTGATCAGGGCCTCCTTGCTCGGCCAGTGGCGGTACAGGGCGGCCTCTGAGCACTGGGCATGGCGGGCGATCTCGCGGATGCCGGTGGCATGCACCCCATGACGCACGAACAGCTCAAGGGCGGCCTCCTTCAAGGGGGCCCTGGCACGGGGGGGGCGGCTCATGGATGCCAGTGTGGCAGGCCCTGTCGATGGGCAAGTGATCGTTCGCCAACGTCTGCCGTTCAGCCTCCGGCGATGCGCCGGGCCCGGCGTCGCCAGGCATCCGGTGTGGTGGCGCAATGGCGGCGGAAGCTGCGGTAAAAGCAGCCGAGATTGCTCCAGCCGCAGGCCTGGGCGATGTCGATGATGGCATCGTTGCTGGTGGCCAGGCGGTCGGCCGCCCAGTCCAGGCGGGCCTGGTTGACGACCTCGGTGGGGGTGAGGCCGAGGTGGTGACGAACCGTCCGGGCGGTGTGTTCGGCTGACCGGTTGCAGAGCCGGGCCAGGGCTCGTGGCCCGCCGACGAACCAGCGTGGCTGACGGATGGTCTCCAGGGCGGCGGTCAGCCAGGGCGGCGGCCTGGTGGCGGTAGCGGCCTGCTGATCCAGCAGATGGAGGAGATTGAGCAGCAGACGTTCGAGGTCGAGCTGGCGGCGCCCAGCGGCCACGGCCTCGTCGGCCCAGTCCTGCAGTTGTGCCGCCGCGCGGGCCGAGAGCTGCCATCGCCGGGTCGCCGGAGCGGCGAAACGGTCGCTGAGGCTGGCCCGGTGGCGGGCCAGCAGGGTCTGCCAGTCAGCCTGAGGAAAGGCCAGGTTCCAGAACAGCAGGGCTTGGCCGGGGGCCGGACTCAGGGCATGGGCGTCATCCGGTCGTAGCAGGACCAGACTACGCGGAACCAGAGGATGATCCTGGTCCAGGCGGTGCTCCAGGCCCTGGCCGGACACGACCCAGAACAGCTCAAGAAAGGCATGGCGGTGCAACCGGCTTTCGGCTGGGGGGGTGGCGAGGCGCTGACGTTCGAGGTAGAAATGGGCTCCAGGACGCAGATGGTCGGCCAGATGCAGGCGTGGAGCAGCAGGCGGCATGATCAACACAGGGTAATCCACCATCAGCCAGGGGGAAGACCGGATGGCGCGCGGCTGTATGATGAGGGAAGACGACGCAAGGGCAGCCTGCAGCGATACTGCCGGAGGCACCGCCGGAAGAACGGGCGGTGCAGGTGCAGGGTGATCCTGATGTGTCGTCTGTCTAGGAGCCTGTAAGGAATAGACTGACACGTCGCCTGGCTTGGCCTTTTCGGCCCCGATTCCTACAGACTCCGGGCTTTAGCTCATGGCCTGACGCTGGGCGTCCTGGATGAGGGCGATGCCGGTCTCGGCGGCATCCAGCAGGGCGTCGAGCTGGTGGCGGTTGAAGACGCCCTGTTCGCCGGTGCCCTGGACCTCGACCAGATCGTGGTCGCGCATGACCACGTTCATGTCCACCTGGGCGCGGCTGTCGTGGGCGTAGTCGAGATCGCAGATGACGGTGTCGTCGACGATGCCGACGCTGACCGCCGCGATCTGGCCGCGCAGGGCCCGCAGGAGGTCAGGACCGCCATGGCGGCGCAGGGCATCGTACAGGGCCACCCAGGCCCCGCTGATGGCGGCGGTGCGGGTGCCGCCATCGGCCTGGAGGACGTCGCAATCGAGGGTGATGACGATTTCGCCCAGGGCCTGGGTGTCGACCCCGGCCCGCAGGCTGCGGCCGATCAGGCGCTGGATCTCGGTGCTACGGCCATCGCGGGCACCGATCTCACGCTTCTTGCGTCCTCCGCCGGTGCTGCCCGGCAGCATGGCGTATTCAGCCGTCACCCAGCCCCGGCCCTGGCCCTTGAGGAAGGGCGGCAGGTCGGTGCCGATGCTGGCGGTGCAGATGACCTTGGTGTCACCGAAGCAGGCCAGGCAGGAACCGGCGGGGTGGCTGATGAAATCACGCTGGAAGCTGACAGGGCGCATGCGGACTCCCAAGAGGGCGGTGGTGTGAACAAAGCAGAAGACGGGGGTTCAGTCCAGACCGGCGGCCCCGGCCGCGGCGGTCAGGACCGCGTCGCGGTCGTCGGCCAGCAGCAGACGGAGGATGGCCTTCTGGGCGTGCATGCGGTTCTCGGCCTGGTCGAAGACGATGCTGGCCGGGCTTTCGACCGCTTCGTCGGTGATCTCCTCGCCGCGCTTGGCCGGCAGGCAGTGCATGATCTGGGCCCTGTCTCCGGCGGCGGCCATCAGGTCGGCGTTGATCTGGTAGCCGGCAAAGGCCGCCAGACGCTCCTCGCGTTCGGCCTCCTGGCCCATGCTGGTCCACACGTCGCTGTAGAGGATGTCGGCCCCGGTCACGGCGGCGATGGGGTCATGGACCTGGCTGACGGCGCTGCCCCAGGCTGGGCCGAAGTCGGCGATGGTCGCGGCGTCGAAGGCGTAGGCGGCTGGGCAGGCCAAAACGAAGCGGGCCTTGACCAGTACGCAGGCCTGGGCCAGCGAGCGGGCCACGTTGTTGCCGTCACCGATGAAGACCACCGTCTGGTCGGCCAGGCGGCCGCGATGCTCAAGGATGGTCAGCAGGTCGGCCATGGCCTGACAGGGATGGGACAGGTCCGAGAGGCCGTTGATGACCGGGATCGTGGCATGGCGGGCCAGATCCAGGACGTTGTTGTGGGCGAAGGTGCGGATCATGATGCCCTGGACGTAGCGGCTGAGGACCCGGGCGATGTCCTGGACCGCCTCACGGCTGCCCAGGCCGACCTCATCGCGGCTCAGGTACATGGCCCGACCGCCCAGTTCGCCCATGCCGGCCTCGAAACTGACCCGGGTGCGCAGGCTCGGCTTCTCGAAGATCATGGCCAGGGTCTTGCCGGCCAGGGCCTGTTCGTTGATGCCCTGGGACCGACGCCGCTTGAGATAGACGGCGGTATCAAGGATGGCCTGCACATCGGCCGGGCTGGACTGCGACAGATCGGTGAAGTCCTTGGTCTGCATCATGGGTCTCCGGCGCTGGCCACCAGTTCGGTGCCGATGCCCTCGGCGGTGAAGATCTCCAGTAGCAGGGCATGGGGGGTGGCAGCGGCTACGATATGGATCTTGCCGACTCCGGCGGCCAGGGCGGCGAGGCAGCTTTCGACCTTGGGGATCATGCCGCCGCCGATGCTGCCTTCAGCGATCAGTTGTCGGACCGCGTCTGGGGTCAGGCTGGGGATGCGGGTGCTGTGGTCGGTGGGGTCGCGCAGGACACCGGGTACGTTGCTGGCGAAGACCAGCTTGGCGGCACCCATGCCGGTGGCCACGGCCAGGGCGATGTCATCGGCGTTGGTGTTGAGGGCGCAACCGTTCTCATCCAGCGATAGGGGTGGGATCACAGGGATCAGGCCCCGGCTGGTGAAGGTGGTCAGGCGCAGACGGTCGACTGTCTGCGGTTCGCCGACCAGACCCAAGGCCGGATCGCGCGCCGTGCCGCGTACGCAGCAGAAGTGGCGTGAGGGAATCATGCCCACCGCTGCCCCGCCCCCGGCGAACAGGCGGTCGACCAGGGTCAGATTGAGGCGTTCGACTTCTGCGGCGACGATGTCCATGGTTGCCGGATCGGTCACCCGCCGGCCGTTGTGCCATTGCGGACTCAAGCCGGCCCGCTCCATGGCCCGGGTGATGCTGGCACCGCCGCCATGGACCACGATCGGCCGCATGCCGACCTGTTCCATGAACACCACGTCGGTCAGCAGGGCGTTGAGGACGTCGTCGTCTTCAATGGCTTCGCCGCCGATCTTGACGATCACCACAGCGTTGTGGAAGGCCTTGATGAAGGGCAGGGCCTCGATCAGGACCTGGGCCTTGTGCATCGCATCGGCGACGGCCATCACCACTCCTCGAGGACTGCCGGTGGACTCTGTGGGTGGACCACCGCTGATGGGGGAGGGCCAAGTCTAGGCCTCTGGTGTGGCCTGTCGACAACGAAGATCGGGGCCTTCACGTGAACATGGGGGGCTTTGCGTGAGGCGCTCGCAGGTAGCGCTTGGAGTCGACAGGAGTCCGGCTATACTCTCATCCCCGGCACGCTGAAGACCTTGGCACAGAGGCCAATAGCATTGTTCAGGTCAAAGCAGTGTCGGGAAGACCTGGGACGCATTCAGGTACAGCACCAGACGATGGGGGGACTGCCGTGGTCGATCGGGCGATCATCAGCGCCTTTGCCAAGGCCACCATGGAAACCTGTGCCGAGATGTGCAATACCACCGTGACACCCCGGCGGGCGGTGACCGACCAGGAACTGGAGCCTGGAGACGGGGTCCACGCCTTGATCGGCATGGAGGGGGCCATCACTGGGGCGATCAGCCTGTCGATGCCGGCCGGAGTGGCCTGTGGCGCAGTGTCGCGGATGGTCGGCATGGATTTCACCGAAGTTGATTCCGATGTCGCCGATGGGGTCCAGGAACTGGTCAACATCGTCATTGGCCGGGCCAAGAAGCATCTTGAAGAGTGCCGGCTCAACTTCCAGTTCGGTCTGCCCAAGACCCTGGTCGGGCATCAGTTCCCGACCAGTGAGACCCAGGGCTACCGCAACCTGCCCCTGCGTTTCGCTGCCGACTGGGGCGAGTTCCTGGTCTATCTGACCTGGAAGAAGGTCGAGGGCTGACGCCGTCCTGTCAGGCCTCTCCTCGCGCCGCGCCGATTTTGCCCCTTGTCTTGCTGCTGCGGTTGCATAGCGTGCTGCGCCCGCATGGGATTCGACCCATCGGGTCGGCAGGAGACAGCATGACCAACAAGATGAAGACCCATAAAGCCAGTCAGGGTCGGGTGCGTCTGACCAAGGGTGGCAAGATCCTGCGTCGGCAGTGCGGAGTGCGCCACCTGTTGACCAATCGCAGCCCCAAGCGCAAGCGTAACCTGCGCGGACCGGCCACCACCACTGCTCCGGGCTATGTACGCATGTTGCGTATCGCCCATCAGGGCAAGGCCGCCAAGCGTCCCAGCGCCTGAGCGTGCCCGTGCGGTTGGGGACCGTATGGCCCGACCGCCCACCAAAGTAGGCCCCAGGCCTCTCCTCGCCATCGTCGATGTCCGGGGACTGTTGACAGGAGATCATCATGCGATCCACCAATGTTCCCGCCCGCGTCAAGGCCAAGAAGCGCCTCATGAAGTCGGTGGCTGGCTATCACGCCGGTCCTGGCACCATGTATCGTCGGGCCCTTGAAGCCAACAAGCGCAGCGAGCAGCAGGCCTTCGTTGGTCGCAAGCTCAAGAAGCGCCAATACCGGCAGTTGTGGATCACCCGTATCAATATCGCCACCCGTGCGGCGGGTCTGCCCTACAGCCGGTTCATCGCTGGCCTGCAGGCCGCCGACATCCGTCTGGATCGCAAGCAGCTGTCTGAGCTGGCGATCCATGAACCGGCGACATTCCAGTCCCTGGTCGAACAAGCCCGCGCGGCCTTGGCCTGAGCGGGCCCGCGCCCGGCCTCACTGCCGGTGCTGGACTCAAGGCGTGGCCTGCGTACCCTGTTCATCGTTGTGATCTCTGTGATCCGTGTCTGCGTGGTCCGGTGTCGGCCCATGGTTGATGCGGTGTTCACGGCGTGGCTCTATAGGGCCTGGTCGTCACGTAGAGGTCGTGGTGTCGGGTACGCCCAGCGGGGGAGAAATCATGGGCTGGTTCTCTGACCTTATCGGCCGCATGTTCAGCTATGACCTGGGGATCGACCTGGGCACCGCCAATACCCTGGTGGCGGTCCAGGGCCGTGGCCTGGTCATCTCCGAACCCAGCGTGGTGGCCGTCCATCGTGGCACCAGTCGGGTGGTCCAGCATGGCAACCAGTTGGCGGTCGGCGATACCGCCAAGATCATGCTCGGCAAGACCCCGGACAAGATCCAGGCCATCCGTCCGATGAAGGACGGGGTCATCGCCGACTTCGACATCACCGAGGTGATGTTGCGCTACTTCATCGCCAAGGCCCACGGCCGTCGTTTCGGCTTCACCCGGCCGCGGCTGGTGGTGGCGGTGCCGTCGGGCATCACGGCGGTCGAGAAGCGGGCGGTCAAGAACTCGGCGATGAGCGCCGGGGCTCGGGCGGTCTACACCATCCCCGAACCCATGGCCGCAGCCATCGGGGCCGGGCTGCCGGTCGGTGAACCGGTCGGCTCAATGATCGTCGATATTGGCGGCGGTACCTGTGAGGTGGCGGTGATCAGCATTGCCGGGGTGGTGTGTGCTGACTCCCTGCGGGTCGGTGGCGATGAAATGGATGAATGCGTCATCCGCTATCTCAAGAACGAGTACAACATTCTCATCGGTGAAAACACCGCTGAACAGGTCAAGTTCCAGATCGGGTCGGCCCTGCCCCTGGAAGAACCCTTGACCATGCGCATCCGGGGGCGTGACGTGCATAGCGGCATGCCGCGTGAGATCGAAATCGATTCCTCGGAGATCAGCGAGGCCCTCCGTGATCCGGTGCTGGCCATCGTCGGGGTCATCAAGGGGGTCCTGGAGCGCACCCAGCCGGAACTGGCCGCCGACCTCCTGGAGCGGGGCATGTGCCTGGCCGGCGGGGCCTGCCTGCTGCGCGGCCTGCCCCAGGTCATCGCCCGCGAGACCGGCCTGCCGGTGCGCATCGCCGATGACCCCTTGACCTGCGTGGCCCGTGGCTGTGCCGCCCTGCTCGACGACCTCGACGACTTCCGGCCCATCCTCGATACTGAGGGCGAGTAGGGCCGGGACCACGCCCATGGATCTCCTCTCCCTGCTCGCCATGGCCTACCTGCAGCGGGCCATCATCGCCGGTACCCTGATTGCCATCGCCTGCGCCATCTGTGGCGTGTTCCTGGTCTCGCGGCGCTTCGCCCTGATCGGTGACGGTCTGGCCCATGCCGGGTTCGCCAGCATCGCCCTGGCCTTGCTGCTGGGTCTGGCCCCGCTGCTGGTGGCCGTGCCCCTGATCGTGCTCGCCGCCCTGGGGATGGTCGAACTGGGGCGCCGGGCCGGGGTCCATGGCGATGCCGCGATCGGCATGGTGGCCTCCCTGGGCATCGCCACCGGGGTCCTGCTGGCCCACGCTGCCGGCGGCTTCACTGTCGATCTGTTCGCCTATCTCTTTGGCAGCATCCTGGCCGTGGGCTGGGTCGAGGTCTGGCTGGCCGGGGTCCTGGCGCTGATCGTCTCGGGGCTGGCCCTGCGGCGTCATCGGCGCTGGTTCGCCCTGGTCTTCGACGAGGAGCACGCCGCCGCCCAGGGCATCGATCCGGTGTCTGAGCAGCGTCTGCTGGTGGTGCTCAGTGCGGTGGTGGTGGTCCTGGGCATCCGCATGGTCGGCTCCCTGCTGGTCACCAGCCTGCTGATCTTTCCGGCGGTCAGCGCCTCACAGATCGCCGGCGGTTTTCGTAGCATGATACCGCTGGCCGCGGCCTGTGCGGTGCTCAGCGTATGGCTGGGTCTGGCCGCCGCCCTGGTGATGGATGCCCCTCCGGGGGCCTGTATCGTCATGGCGTCGGGCCTGTGCTTCGTCCTTGCCGCCGCCGCCCGGCGACTGGGGCGGACCCCGGCCTGAGGCCCAGGCCCACAGACACAGGAGAGTCGGCATGGATGACGTGATGACCACCATCGATCAGGCTGCCATCGCCGCCAGTCTGCAGGAGGCCAAAGCCGGCCTGAGCACGGCCCGGGTCGAGGAGATCCTGGCTAAGGCCGGCGAGCTCAAGGGCCTGAGCGCGGCCGAGGTGGCGGTCTTGATGGAGATCAGCGATCCCGAGCTGCTGGCGGCCCTGTTCGCCACCGCCCGTGACATCAAGGACACCATCTACGGTCGGCGCCTGGTGATCTTCGCCCCCTTGTACGTCTCCAATCTGTGCGCCAATGAGTGCGTGTACTGCGCCTTCCGGGCCCGCAATGCCGCCCTGGCCCGGCGGGCCCTGCGGCACGACGAGATCAGCGCCGAGGTCGAAGCCCTGGTCGCTGAAGGTCACAAGCGGGTCCTGCTGGTGGCCGGCGAAGCCTATCCGCGCGAGGGCTTCGACTTCATCCTTGATGCCATCGCGGCGGTCTACGCGGTCCGGCGCGGCAGCGATGCCATCCGCCGGGTCAATGTCAATGTCGCGCCCCTGGACACCGAGCAGTTCACCCGCCTCAAGGGGGCCGGCATCGGCACCTATCAACTGTTCCAGGAGACCTACCATCCAGAGGTCTACGCCCAGGTCCACCTGGCCGGGCGTAAACGCGACTATGCCTGGCGTCTGGCGGCGATGGATCGGGCCATGGCCGCCGGCATCGATGATGTCGGTATCGGGGTGCTGTTCGGCCTGGCCGACTGGCGCTTTGAGATCCTGGCCATGATGCAGCACATCGCCCATCTGGAGCGGCGTTGGGGCGTGGGCCCGCACACCATCAGCGTGCCGCGTCTGGAACCGGCCAACGGCTCGGATCTGGCCACCCACCCGCCCCATGCCGTCGACGACATCGACTTCCGCAAGATCGTCGCCATCCTCCGCCTCGCCGTGCCCTATACCGGCATCATCATGTCGACCCGCGAGACCCCGCACATCCGTCGCGAGACCTTCGCCCTGGGGGTATCGCAGATCTCAGCCGGTAGCCGCACCAATCCTGGCGGCTACAGCAGCGGCGAGGACGAAGGCCAGTTCTCGCTCGGCGACCACCGCAGCCTCGACGAGGTCATCGCCGATGTCGCCAGCCTCGGCTACGTGCCCTCGTTCTGCACCGCCTGCTACCGCATGGGTCGCACCGGCCAGGACTTCATGGACATGGCCAAGCCGGGCGCCATCAAGGCCCACTGCGATCCCAACGCCCTGGTCACCTTCCTCGAATACCTCCTTGACCACGCCAGCCAGACCACCCGCGACGTCGGTGAAGGCCTCATCACCCGCGTCCTGGCCGACAGCGACCCGGCCATCGCCGCCCGGGTCGGGGCCATGCTCGAACAGGTGCGGGCTGGCAAGCGGGATGTGCTGTGTTGAACGGTGGCCCTCAATCCGGCTGCCGGCTTGCGATTGTGAGGTTCACCAGCCGGATTTCGGGTCACCCCGTCAGCACAGCATTGCGCAGGTCCATGATCCGCTTTTGCAGGCTCCGGTTGCGGCAACAGCCATGGAGATCGTCAAGGGCGATGGCCAGATCATTGACGAGTTGGGGAGGACAGTCCGGCAGGGCCTGATACAAGGCCGCTTCAAGCTCCTGCCAGATGCTGTTGATCCGGGTTTCGCTGGCCCCCATCGCCAGAAGGCGCAGCAAGGCCAGGGCGGCTTGCCAGCGCTGGGCGCCATGGGTCCGTAGCACCGACGCCAAGGCGGCCGTCTGCTGACGTCCGCAGCTGGGGCGCAGCAGCCACCAGAGCAGGGCCGCTACCATCACCGAGACGATGATCCATGCTGTGATCATGATGATGACCATGCCGTGTTGTCGGTCTGGCCCCAGATGGGGGCGGCATCTGATCAATGTGGCGTAGGGTACACACAGTCGTACATACGATTGTCGGATTGTGGCTCTAGACGTGCTGTACAAGGCGACATAAACGGATCAGGCAGATGGTCCAGAAGACCGTCCGAAAAGGCCAAGCCAGGCGATGTGTCAGTCTATTCCTGACAGGCTCCTAGCATCTTGCATGTCTGTCAGTCAGGTGGAACATCAGCCAGTGATGGAGGGGAGGTTGTGATGCGAGTATCTTTGAGCGGAGGCGGGTCACATCCCCCCAGTCCAGCCATGGCTTTTTTCTTTTCGCGGATCTTTCCCCTGCCGTTCGCGTTGATCGGGGCCATTGTGCTGTTGTTCGGCATGCGTCACTTTGGCCATGCCCGGGCCAGCCTGGACTGGCCGGTAGCGGATGCTGTCATCACTGCTTCGGAGGTGGTGCGCAGCCGCAGCAGCAATGACAGCGGTCCCACGTATCGTCCTGAGGTCAGTTACGATTACAGCGTTGACGGTGCTTCCTTGAGCGGTGACCGGATCAGCTTCGGAGGCGCGGTGTCCTCCAGCAACCAGTCCTGGGCCCGCAGCGTTGTGGCCAGGTATCCGGTCGGTGGCCAGGTGCAGGTCCGGTATCATCCCGATGATCCGAGCCTGGTGGTGTTGGAGCCGGGCATGAATTGGGCCGTCTGGTTGCTGCCCGGATTCGGGGCCCTGTTTCTGCTGGTAGGAGTGGCGATGTTGATCTTCCTGCCGCGCATGATGCGCCCCGCTGCCGGTCCGCCAGAGCAGGTTGCGTCTGATCACGTAGATAATGCCGCCCCTGATCAGGGCTTTGTTGATGAGGACAATCCCTTTCGCGATCGCTGATGTGATCAGGTCCAGGGCTCTGCCGCTGGACTCGTTGCTCCGAGACGCATCATGTCTCCATGTCTCGTTTCCTCTGTTGCCTGTTGCTGCTCCACGGCACCTGCCTGGCCCTGTTGGAGGGCAGCGAACGGGCCTCCTGGCGTCTTGATCTGGCTTCTGACGCCCATCACGAAGTGATCATTGATGGCTGGGCCATGCATCCAGGGCGGGCCCTGGATGTGCGCTGGCAGTCTCCTGCCGATGTTGGCGAGGTCTGGCTTGAGGTCTGTCTGATCACCAGTGACGAACGCTTCTTTGCCACCGCTATGGCCATTGCCGGCCATCGCCATAGTTCCATACGGGTGCCGCTGCGACCAGGTTACTGGCACGGCCCTGATGGCCTGCTTGATGATGATGCTTTGCGTGGCGTGCGGGCGGCATGGGTGCGCGTCCATGGTGTGAGTCGTGCTCAAGGACGACTGACCGGCAGTCTGGCAGTGGTGGATGATCAGCTGTCCCCGCGTCCTCTGGCCATCCGGCTGATTGATCAAGCCCTGATCGACCGGGGGCCATGGCATGAAGTCCACTTGCAGGTGGTGGGCGATCTGGGGCATGAGGCGACTGTGACCCTGGTCGGTGATGGCCATCAGGTACCCGGTTTTGTGGGCCAACGTGGTACGGTGGTGGCTGGACGTTGGCGGGCCCGAGGGGCCAGTCATTGGGTCTTCCGTCTGCGCCCTGAGGAACTGCCGGTGACCGCTTGGCGGGTTGTCGTGGCCCGTGCCGGCCAGGCCGCCTGGCGTTCGTCACCCTTGCCCCTGAATGCAGCTACGGCCATCCACCAGCCTTTGCCGGATGTTCCGCAGGGTCTGCTGGCGATGCCGATCAGCGCCGGTTGGCAGGGACATTATGTGCTCTTTGATCCTGGGGCCGGGTGTGACGGGGAGCGTCGTCATGGTTGTTGTGAGCAGCCAGCCCTGGCCCCACAGCTGTTCTGGCGCGATGCCTGGACCGGTTTTCGCGGCCGCCGCGCGGTGGCTCATCCCTATGCCTTGCAATTGGATCACCATTGCGTGACGGCGGTCGACAGCATTGACCTGCTGCCGCAGAGTCTGTTTGAGGAGCATGGCGCCTTTCGTTTCGGTCTGAGCCCGCTCCATGTCGATGCCGATGGCCCCTGGCACAGTCCCTTGCAGGCCTTTGCCGACGATGAGGCCTTGGAGGATCTCCTGCTGCATGCCCGGGAGATCATTGCCCGGGCCCGGGCCGCGCCGCAGTTGCGGGCGTGGCGCATCAGTTGCGTGCAGAACGCCAATGATCCGGCCCAGCGCCGCCGCTTGCATCGTTTCACCACGGCGCTGGTTGCATTGTTGCAGCGCTATGATGGTCAACGTCCCCTGGAAGTGCGCCACCCCCAGGCCGTGACCTATGCCCGTCTGGAAGCCGATGGTCAGCCATGGATCAGCTTTGAACCTGGCGAAGGGGGCCATCCCTGGTTGATCGGTACGGCAGCGCCGCCGCCGCCCACCACCGTCTATGCCACCCAGGCCGGGCGCAGTCGGGCGGTGGCCACACCGCCCAATCCGGCTCTGCGCCGTCGCTTGGCCCCGATCACCCAGCATCACGCCAGTCATGGCCAGCAATCGTTGCGTCTGGTAGTGCATGAACCAGTCGATGGGGCCATGAAGAGTCATGACGTTGCCGTGGTGCGTGAAGTCGATGCCAATCTGTTCAATCTGGACCGCCTGGAACTCGATGTCCTGCTGGAGGGCAGCGGGGCGATCCAATTGTATTGCTGGGTCACCGATGCTGAACATCGCTGGTACCAACAGGCCCTGGCCCCGGTGCGGGCTGAGGGTCGGTGGCAGACCCTGGGCGTCGATTTCAGCGCCCATGGAGACTGGGAGGCGGTCGGTCATGATCGCCCCTGGACCGGTGATCAGCGTCGCCGTATCCGCTTGCTGGGTTTCACCGGCCATGCCTATCATCGTCCCGATGAAGAGCCGCGCCGTACCCACCTGCATATTGACGCCCTGCGCCGCTTCGGTTGGCCGCATGAGCCGGCACCGGACCCCTCGATCACGCTGCGCAACCACCCGGCCTCAGCCACCGCCCATGCGTCCTTGCGTGTCGATTTCGATATCGATCTGCCGGTAGCCAATCCCTACGATGCCGACCAAGCTGACGTGGTTGGCGAGTTGCGCCACGAGGATGGCCGGGTCATCCGTCACCCGGCCTTCTGGTATCGGCCGGTCGCCCTGGTCATGGAAGACGGCCATGAACAGGCTCGCCTTGATGATGATGCCCGGTGGCAGTGGCGCATCGCGGTGCCCGAAGCCGGCTCCTGGCAGTGGCGCCTGGTAGCGCGGTTACGCTATCGTGAGGAGGTTCAGCAGATCACCTCTGCCTGGCATGACCTGACGGTTGCGCCGCCGGATGCACAGGCCCTGTTGCCGGTCCGTCAGGATGACGATCCGGCATGGTGGCGGACCGAAGACGGGCGCTGGTTCTATCCCTTGGGCATCAACCTGCGCTCGCCCGGCGATGAACGTCAGGACGTGGTATTGGCCAGCGCCGGGCTTCCCCAGCGCAGCGCTGACTGGGAGCGTCTGGGGACCCGGGCCTATGCGGACTGGTTTGCCACCATGCAGGAGCACCGTCTCAATTTTGCCCGGGTGTGGATGAGCCCGTGGTGGTGTGGTCTGGAATGGGGCAAGGGCTGGGATGAATTCGGCGGACTGGGGGTCTACAATCAGGCGGCCGCTGCCCGCTTGGATGCGGTCATGGATATGGCACGACAGCATGGGATCTACATCCAGCTGGAATTACTGAACCACGGCATGACCAGTACCGATGTCGATCAGCAATGGGGTCCTGATGAAGAGAATCCCGGCAGCCCCTATAATATCGTCAATGGCGGGCCTTGTGTCAGCGTGGTCGATTTTTTCCGGAATGAGACCGCCTGGACCCATCACGCCAACCGTTTGCGCTATACCCAGGCCCGATGGGGCCATGCCAGCCATCTGATGGCCTGGGTGTTGACCAGCGAAATAGAGTTTACCGGGGCCTTCTTTCACGAGGCCTATCGCCCCGGTTATCATGACCCCAGGGCCCACAGCCCGACCACTGAGGCCTGGGTGCGGCGTTCGTTGGACTGGTTCTCGCAGCATGACTATCGTCAGCGACCGGTATCGATCCACTTCAGCCATCCGTGGCGTGGCCGTCCGCTGTGGGAGGTCGAAGGTCTGGGCTTCTCGTACAGCAATGCCTACACCGGCTTCCAGACCGACATGCGTCAGCTCGGCGGGCCGCGCCCCAATCTGGCGGTGGCCCTGCATCATTATCTGGATCGCCATTTCCCGCCCCAACACTTCAATCGTCCGACGATGATCGGCGAATGGGGTGGCCATTGGCAGGAGCGCAGCGCCACGGTGCTTGATGCCGAACTGCGTACCGGTTTGTGGACGCAGGCGGTGATGCCCTATGCGGGTAATGTCGGCTTCTGGTGGTGGCTCTGGGTTGATGCCGCCCAACGGTGGGGCGACTATCGCGCCATAGCGGCCTTCCTGGCCGATGACGATCCGCGTGGGCAGGGCTACCAGACCTATCGTCCTCGTATCAACAGAATGCGTGGTCAGGCCCGGGCCGAGATGATCGGCATGTATTCACCCACATCGCATCGCTATTATGCATGGCTCAGCGGTCTGGATCGCAATCCCGCTGTCAGCGATGCGCGCCCTGCTGGCAGTGCCCAGGTGATGACTGGTCAGCCGCACAGCCTGTGGCAGGTCGAACGCTGGGATTGCAGTCAGGGGGTAGTGGTATCGACCAGCATCGTCTCTGCCAACGAACAGGGCGTTGTGGAGCTTGACCTGGGCCAACTTGCCCCGGATGCCGCCTTCAAGCTTGAACGTCGAGCGCGGTGAACGATTCCTGATCTGATCTCAGTCCGTCACCCGGGCGTTGACCCGGTCGAGGACCAAGGCCTGGAGGGCGCCACCGGCCGGGGTGAGGGTCGGGACGTTGATGTGGCCGGCGGCGATGCCGCGGGCCCACAGGGCGTGGTAGGGCAGGGGGGCGGGGTCCGGCCAGCGACAGGTGAGGCCGTCGAGTTGGAGATGGTCGACGTTCTCGATGATCACCGCCGCATGCTGACGCCGGGCCTCAAGGTTGCGGTTGGAATACTGGCTTGACCCCTTGGCGCCATCAGGCGGGGACAGGGTGGCGGCATCCTCAAGGATGGTGCAGTCCAGGGTGATGTCGCGTAGGGTCAGGTTGTCGATGGTGCCGGGGCGCTCGCCGGTGATCATGATGCGGCCATCGGTGCGGCAGACGAAGTTGCTGATCGAGACATTGCGCAGTACGCCCAGGGCGGCGTCGTCGTGGGCGCCGTGGCGCTTGACGTCAAGATGGATCGGGCGGGCCAGGGGGAAGTTGCCGAGGGTGTCGCCAACGCAGCCGGTGACCGTGACGTCCTCGACCGTGCCACCGTTCCACAGGCCGATGGCGAACATCCGGTGGCAGTTGTACATGACACAGTTGCTGACGGTGACCTGACGGACATCGCTCTCGGTCTCCTGGCCGATGCCGATGCCGATGCAGTTGGTCGTGACCACGCAGTTGCTGATCAGGACCCGTTCTGTGGAACGGGCGCTGCGGGTGGCCTTGATGATGATGCAGTCGTCACCACAGGTCAGGTGGCAGTTGGTGATGAACACGTCGCGACAGCCGTTGATATCGATGCCATCGGTGTTGGGGCCGAACAGGTTGTTCTCGACCCGGACGTTGTCGATGACCACGTCGTCACAGCAGAAGGGGTGGATGGTCCAGCCGGGGCTGTCCTTGATGCGGATGTCGCGCAGGACCAGACGGCGGCAGCAGGTGAAGTCGAGCATCGGCGACACCCGGGGCCGGCGGGCCGGGATCCAACCGGAGGGAGCGGTATTGGCGAGATCCCAGAAGTCCGGGCCGCTGCCGTCGATCACCCCGCCGCCGGTGATGGTGATGTTGCAGGCTTCGGCGGCGTGGATGAAGTGATGCTTCTCGATGTCGCCAGGACCGCCCTTGCCACCGGGTCCGGTGTGGCCCTTGTTGAGGGTCGACTCGATCTCCGGGTGGTCCTCCAGACGACCGGTGCTCTTGAGCACGGCATTGGGCGAGACATGCAGGGTGATGCCGCTTTTCAGGATGATGGTGCCGGAGAGATAGGTGCCGGCGGGGATCAGCACCGTCCCGCCACCCTGGTCATGGAGGGTGTCGATGGCCTGCTGGATGGCGGCGGTGCAGACCTGACCGGCCACGGCGCCGCAGGAGGTGATGTCGATGGTGGTCATGGGATGAGGTCCTGTGCGGGGGGAGGGTGAACAGAGGGTCGGTCGAAATACAAATGATCTGCTAATTTGTTAATACAAGCAGGCGTTCTTTGGGAACGTGCCGGTTTTCAACTGGCCTGCATTGAAAAACATCGTTCAGCCGTTGTGGGGACCGTCCTCGGGCACCCGGACGATGGCCGGATCGGTGAAGATGTCGGCGTCGTCGCGGCTGGCGGTGGAGAATTCGCTGACCACCGCCCCTTCAGGGCCGGCCACGAACCAGTGCAGGGTGTTCGGGGGCAGGGTGCACTGCTCGCCCTGGTGCAGGGTCACGCGCCGGAACACGCTCACCGCATCACGCTTGTCCTCGGGCAGCAGGGTCAGGGCCGCCTGGCGTTCCTCTTCGCTGACCTCACCGGGCAGGAACAGGCGGCAGATGCCGGCCCGGACCCGGAAGGTCTCCTCCTTGCCGGGGGCTCCGTCGATGGCCGGATGGCTATGCTCGGGGCAGATCATGCCCGGGGTCATGGCCAGTTCCTTGGCGCAGCAACGGGCGGTGTTGACGTAGACGTGGATGGCCAGGCCGATCTCATGGTAACGGCCCAGTCCGAAGTCGGCAATCTCGATCTGCTCGACCTCGTCGTCACGCAGGTGGATGCCGGCCCGGCGGATGATGGCAGCGGCTTCCTGCTGTCGTTGGGCGAGGGTCATGGCGGTCATCAGGATCTCCTTGTCGGGAAGCTGGGACAGGTGGGCGGTCAGTTCCAGCACCGCCGGCCAGCCCTGGCTGGTGGCCTGGATGAAGGTGGTGGCCTGGGGTTCGTCGGCGGCCGGGACATAGGCGCAGGCGTCGAGGATGTGATGGAGCAGGGCCATCGGCCTGAGGCCCTGGGCCAGGGCTAGGCGAGCGGCGCCGACAAGGCGGTCATCGGCGGCCAGCTTGCGCAGGGGGTCGCGGCAGATGCGGGCCACCGGATCACCGAGGGCGCGGTTGGTGTAGCGCTGGAACAGGTCGTCACGCAGGGCCTGGCAGGCGCTGGTGATGGCGGCCCGGCTGGCGGCATCGTGACCATGGTTGAGGGCCAGGGCGGCGATGATCTCGTCACTGGCCCGCCGGACCCGGCTGACCAGGGCCGGGTCGGTCATGCAGTCGGGGATGGTGTCATGACCGCTGCGCTGGCCGCTGTAGCCCAGGCAGGCGTGGGTCAGGTTGTGCAGGTAGAGCTTCTGGTGGAGGACCAGATCGAAGTCGTCGGCCAGTTTCAGGCCGGGGATGCCGGTCGGTGGTGGACCGACGAAGACGGCAGCCTCGACCGGCAGGTGGGCATAGGGTTCAACACTGATGTCGAGGGGATCGCCGCCGCGTTCGGGCGGGATCATGCGCCCGATCGAGGTCCGGACCAGGCCGACGCGGCTGAGCAGGGACGGATCATCGAGCCCGGCGCTGATGGCCTGGCGCAGCAGTTCCGGAGCTTGGACCCCGTTTTCGCACACCAGGATGTCGAGGGGGCGGCCAGGGTCGCGGGCCTTCAGCCCGGCGGCCAGAGCCGGGCCGAGATGGCGCAGGGCTCCCAGGCCCACGGCCGTGGCCACCAGGTCGGCCTCGGCCACCGCCGCCGCGACCGCTGCCCCATCACTGGCCAGCAGGCCATCAACCGGCTCGACCACCACCGGTCGGCGCAGATCGGTATCAACCTCACAGACGGTGTAGCGGCCACGCTGCTGCACGGCGTTGATGCGGGCGGTGTCGATGTCGACAAAGCGCACCCGCCAACCCCCGGCAGTGAACACGGGGGCGATGAAGCCTCGGCCGATGTTCCCGGCCCCGAACTGGATCAGCGTTGGCATGATGGTCGACAGCTTGGCACGGAGAGTGGGGGGGACAAGGGGGGAGGTGGGGCAGGGAGGATCGCGATCAGTGTTGCTCGCCCTGCGGGGTGTCTGACGGGAGTTCGATGGCGTAGATGAGCGCCTGACCCTCGCGGTCGTGACCGGACGAATGCAGGATGCCCGAATGAGGGTCATAGACGAATGCCTGACGAGAGTACGGATCAAGCGGGATGATCGGGAGCAGTTCTGGAACCAGGCCCTCTAGCTGGGCCGGCATTGCGTCGTGTAGATGTTGGTACTGGTGCGCGGCGAGGATGATCCGTGTGGCGTTGAGGGCGGCTTGGGTGCGCAGAGAGTGTGCTCGCAGACTGTCAAAAGCGGGCGCTCTCAGGCAGACGATCTTCAAACCATTGAGATTGGGTTTTG
>SLQH01000168.1 GCA_007131555.1 Planctomycetota bacterium
CGCCCTATCGCCGGCGAATGCCGGCTATGTTCAACGGGTGCCACATCCTCTGCATTGGACATCGTATGATTCGTAGTTCTCGGGCAGACACCAAGAATTTCTGCACTTCTCGTTGAGACGAGATGGATCAACTGGGGCACGGGTCTCCGGGCCTAGTTCTTCACGGATATACTTCGGAATTCTTCGACGCTTGGTCATGAGTGATCAACGGGTCTATTGTTCAAGGCGAACAGGAAGCAGGGTGCTGCTGCAATAGTGCGCCTCACTCCCCCGCCCGCGCATGCCGACAGCCGACCCGGCCGTCGCAGCCGTCCCAGCAATAGGTGCAGAGCTGGTGCTTGGGCAGGCCGATCGAACCGACCAGGTCGTCAAGGCGCTGGTAGCGCAATGACGACACCTCCAGGCGCTGGCCGATGCGTTCGACCATGGCCGCGTAATGATCGTCGTCGGGATCGGTGTAGGGGCGCAGGTCGACGTCCTGTTGACCGGCGATCTCGGCGATGGCCCGGCGGGCGGCCAGTTCCATGACGCTGCGCGAACGGGAGAAGTTGAGGAAATTGCAGCCGAACACCAGGGGCGGACAGGCCGGGCGCATATGGACCGCCGCCGCCCCGAACTCGTAGACCCGTCGTAGGCAATCCTTCATCTGGGTGCCGCGCACGATCGAGTCGTCGCAGAAGGCCACCCGCTGGCCGGCGATCAGTTCAGGGATGGGGATGAGCTTCATCCTGGCCACCAGATCGCGCAGGTCCTGCTGTTGGGGCATGAAGCTGCGCGGCCAGGTTGGGGTGTACTTGACGAACGGCCGACAGTAGCGCACGCCCGCCGCCTCGGCATAGCCCAGGGCATGGGCGGTGCCGGAGTCGGGGATGCCGGCCACGCAGTCGATCTCGGCATCATCGCGCCGCGCCAGCACGCCACCGCTACGATAGCGGGCCACCTCGACATTGATGTCGTGGTAGGAGGAGGCCGGATAGCCATAGTAGACCCACAAAAAGGCGCAGACCTGGAGGCAGTCGCCGGGGGGGTTGAGGGTGGTGAAACCCTCGGCCTGGATCAGCACGATCTCGCCTGGCCCCAGTTCGTGGACCTGACGATAGCCCAGATTGGGCAGGGCGCAGCTCTCCATGGTCACGGCATGACCGGCCTCGCCCTGGCCGATGATCACCGGGGTGCGGCCATAGCGGTCACGGGCGGCGTAGATGCCCTCCTGGGTCAGGATCAGCAACGAGCAGGAGCCGTCGATGGCCTCTTGGGCGGCATTGATGCCGGCAACGAAGGAGTCCTCGCGGTTGATCAGGGTGGCGATCAGCTCGGTGGGATTGACCACGTTGCCGGCCATCTCCGAGAAATGGACTCCGCGATCCCGACAGGCCTGCTCGGCCAGCTGGGTGACGTTGCCGATGCGGCCGACGGTGACGATGGCATAGGTGCCCAGGTGCGACCCGATGATCAGGGGCTGATCCTCGTAGTCGCTGATCACCCCGATGCCGCAGGCGCCCTGCATCTGGCCGATGTCGTGCTCGAACTTGCTCTTGAACTGGGCATTGGTGATGTCGTGGATGAAGCGGGTGAAACGGCCGCCATCCAGCACCGCCAGGCCCCCTCGGCGGGTGCCGAGGTGGCAATGGTAATCGGTGCCATAGAACAGGTCGGCAGTACAGCTATCGTGGGCGGCGACCCCAAAGAAGCCACTCATGGACGGCTCCCGCAACCTGTCAGACGGAAGGGGGGCAGAGGGGGTCGGCAGGTCATAGAAGCGCTTCCTTCCCGGACCGGGGATGACGATGGGGAAGAAGATGCTACGGCTGAGACTGACAAGACAAGGCGATGACAGACGAGACCGGACCAGACGTGGGCTACGACCGCTTCAGATGAGCGCCGATGGCGACATCGTCATCAGCGATATGGTTGATGAACCAACGGAAGAGGTACTCCAGCAACGGCTGCAAAGAGGCCGGATTGCCATCCCAGGACGAGATCCGACGGGTGAACTCATCAAGAAAGCCTTTATGGCTACGTTGCTGGTCGGCCATTCCACGATAGCCCGATTCACGCATCAGATTCTCTTCGCTGTAGAAATGGAAGAAGACGTAATAGTACATCTCCTGAATCGCATGACGCAGGGTTTCTGTGCCGCATCCAGCCTCAATCTTGTCACGGATGATGTTGAACATGTTGACAAAGTACTGATGTTGATGGTCGATTCGCTCTACTCCTATCGCAAAGCTATCGCTCCACCGCATGTTCCAGTCCTTCATGGCGTCCCTCCGGCTCAATCATTTACACTATGGGACCCGCCATGCCCAGGCAAGGACCGGGTTGCGCCCGTGTCGCCCATGTTGCATGAACGATGAGCTCAAACAGGGCATTGGTACCTCGTCCGCATCAGATGAACAGATTGATGCGGCCGGTACGAGCGGTGTCGAGATAGGTGGCCACGCCGCCTTCATCAAGGCCGTCGATCAGTTCCTCACGCTTGAAGCCCATCAGGTCCATGCTCATGGTGCAGACCACCATGCGCACTCCGGCCGCCTGGGCGCTGCTGATGAGTTCAGGCAGCGAGGCGACTCCGTGCTTGCGCATGATGCCCCGGATCATGGCCGCGCCGATGCCCAGCATGTGCATCTTGGACAGGGCCAGACGCCGGGCGCCACGGGGCATCATCCAGCCGAACATCCGCTCGATGAGGTTCTTGCGCACCGCCACCCGCTCGTGACGGCGCAGGACGTTGATGCCCCAGAAGGTGAAGAACATGGTCACCGGCAGGCCCATGCTGGCCGCCCCATTGGCGATGATGAAGGCGGCGATGGCCCGGTCGAGATCGTTGGCGAAGACCACGACGCTCAAGCCGCCACCAGGCGCGCTGTCGAGCGCCGCCGCCGGGGCTTGGCCGCTGGCGACCTTGATGCGGGCGGTGCTGCCGGCCGCGCCCGGTTCGACGGCCAGCAATTCGTGGCCGGTGCTGGAGCACCAGGCCGCGACATCGGCAGCAAAGGCCGGATCGGTGGCCGTGACCACGATCGCCGTTCCCGGTGCGGCCTGGTTGACGGCGGTGGCCAGCCGCATGATCGGCCCCGGACATTGCAGGCCACAGGCGTCGATGCGGACCTCCTGGACCGGCGCCGAGGACGGGGCACAGCCGCAGCTGCCGGAGCCCTGGCCCGCAGGCGTGGCGGCGGCCTCGGCGGCGGGATCACGATGACGTTCGACCATGGTCATGCCTCCATTGAGATTGCGACACCGCAGGCCGTGTTGGCCCAGCAGCCGACAGGCAAGATAGCTGCGCAGGCCCGAAGCGCAGACGGCGATCAGTTCGCGATCACGCGGCAGTTCCTCCAGCCGCTGGGCCAGTTCGTCGATGGGGATGTGGATCTGACCCGGCAGATCGATACGTCGCAGCTCGGCCGCCGTGGCTACATTGAGGAAGACCTGATCCGGACCGAGGCGGTTAACGGCATCGGGCTGGAACAGGGCGATATCACCGTGCAGCACGTTCTGGGCCACGAAGCCGGCCATGTTGACCGGGTCCTTGGCCGAGCCGTAGGGGGGCGCATAACAGAGCTCCAACTCGGCCAAGTCATCAACCGTCATGCCGCCGGCGATGGCCGTGGCGATGACATCAATGCGCTTGTCGACCCCCGCCGGCCCGACCGCCTGGGCTCCCAGCACCCGACCGGAATCAGGCGCGAACAGCAGCTTGATAGTCAGCGGACAGGCGCCGGGATAGTAGCCGGCATGGTCCAGAGGATGGACATAGACCTTCACACAGGGCACGGCGCGGGCGGTCGCGGCCTTCTCGCTCAGCCCGGTCATGGCCACCGTCAGATCGCAGATCTTGCAGACGGCGGTACCAAGGGTCCCACGATAGCGGCTCGGGCGACCGCAGATGGCATCGGCAGCGATCCGGCCCTGACGATTGGCCGGTCCGGCGAGGGGGACCAGGCCACTGGTCCCGGTGAGGGGGTCGCGCACCTCCACCGCATCGCCGACCGCCCAGATATGGGGATCATCGGTCCGCATCTGCTCATCGACCACGATCCCGCCCCGCTCACCGATGGCCAGCCCGGCGGCCGTGGCCAGGGCGGTCTCGGGCCTGACCCCGATGGCCAGGACGGCGGCATCCACCGTCACGACCTGGTGATCATCCAGGTGCAGATGCAGATTATCCGAATCACCTTCGATCCGGCTCACCGAACGACCCAGGCGCAGATCGACCCCGTGACGCCGCAGTTCGGCATGTACCGGCTGGACCATCTCCGGATCCATCGGCCCCATCACCTGCGGCAGGCGCTCAATGAGGGTCACGGCCACATCGCGTTGCCGCAAGGCCTCAGCCATCTCCAGCCCGATGTACCCGCCGCCGATCACCGCCCACTGGTGCTGGCCAGCGCTGATGGCGGCGACAATGGCATCCATGTCAGGAATGGTCCGCAAGGTCATGACCCGCGGATCATCGAATCCCGGCAGAGGGGGACGCAGGGGGGCTGCCCCAGGAGACAGGATGAGGGCATCATAGCCGAGCTGGTAGTGCTGACCCCCCTCCAGATCATGCACCGTCAGCTGACGCTGGGCCCGATTGATGGCTGTCACCTCATGACGCAGACGCAGGTCGATCCCCAGGCGCTCGCGCAGACGCTCCGGCGGCGTCACCAGCAGACGGTCACGCTCGGCAATGACCCCAGCCACATGATACGGCAACCCGCAGTTGGCGAACGAGGCATAGGGCCCCCGCTCACAGATCACGATCCGGGCCGTCGCATCCAGTCGCCGCAAGCGCGCCGCCGCCGACGCTCCGCCAGCCACACCACCAACAATGACATAGGTCTTGACCTGACTCATATGAGAGCCCTCCACGGTGACAGCAGGAATTGTGGTCTGATTACGGAAGATTAGCAGGCCTGTGAGCCTAAAAACGGCAGTTGGGCTATGGACTTTAGGCTTTAGGGTTGCTTCTCAAGCGGATATACGCAGCCAGAGTCAGTTCACCTTCTGGGTGAATGACTGAATCTGTTTATATCGCCTTGTAGAGCAACCCTAAAGCCTAAAGCCTACAACCGAATTTAGGGTGAGAAGAGAGAAGGCGTTGAAGACTGCAACGAGCCGCATTGGCCATCGTGCTGGTCTGGTTGATCTGATGAGCGGGACGTGGAATATGATCCGACGTCTTTTCCACAATCAGCGTATAGCTGCCATGGAGGCAGATATAGCACGTTGCCAATTCGACATAATATACATTATCGGACACTGCAAATAGCGTTGATTGGTTTTGTGGTGCGGGCTTAGCGGATTGCTTTGATTACGGGTTGTGGGTGCTCGTGTCCGATAATGTATGTCGTGTGGGGTTGATTGGGGCTGTGATGTGGGCTTGGCGGATTGCTTTGATAACGGGTTAGCGATTCAGTCCCGGACTCGCCAGAGGCCACTGCCTATCACAAAACCATCACGGAGCACCGGGCCTTGGCCCGCGTGCCTACGCGTGGTTTCCATGTGTTCGCCAAGTCTCAGCCTGATCGACGGCAAGGTGCCTGTGCTACGGCTCACAGATTCCTCGACTCGTGATCATGGGCATCACAAAGAACGCAAGCGGGGCACCACGATGCGGCGACGCCCCATCGTTTACCGCTTTCAATCGCAGACTCCCAGCCCCCCTGTCACGATTCAACATTGCTCACGCTCCATCAGCGCCACCATACAGACATGCCCAGCACCGTTCCTGTCACCACGTCCCTGATCAGTGCCGAGGATCTCGGTCGCCTGCATAGCCTTCAGGTCGCCGCCCGTCGGATCGTCGAGGGTCTGCGCAGTGGTGCCCATCGCAGCCCCCACAAGGGCCACAGTGTCGACTTTGCTGATCACCGCGCCTACGTCCCCGGCGACGATCTGCGCCATCTCGACTGGAAGGTCCTCGGCCGCCGTGACCGCCTGGTCATCAAGCGCTATGAGGCCGAGATCGACCTCGGCTGCACCCTGGTGGTCGATGGCTCCGGGTCGATGGCCTATCAGGGCAGCCGGGCCACGGTCAGCAAGTACCGCTATGCCAGCATGCTGGCGGCCGCCATCGCCTACCTGATCCTCAAGCAGCAGGACCGCATCGGTCTGCAGCTGTTCAACGATCACGCCCTGCACGAGCTGCCGCCGGCCAGTCAAGGACAGTTCGAGCGGCTGTGCCATATGCTGGAGGAGCACAGTCCGCAGCTGACCACCGATCTCGACAAGGGTATCGGCAGCCTCAGCGCCCCTGATCATCGCCGTGGTCTGGTGATCCTCATCAGCGACACCATGATGGCCGTTGACGCTCTCCAATCGGTCATCGACCGGCTGGCCCATCGGGGTCATGATGTGGCCCTGATCTGGGTCCTCGATCCAGATGAGACCGACCTTGGCGGCCTGGCCGTCAGCCGCTTCCAGGGCCTGGAGCAGGACGGCGAACTGGTCGCTGAACCCCGTGCCCTGCGCCGGGCCTACCAGGAGCAGGTCGCCCAGCATCGTTTGGCCCTGGAGAAGCTCTGCCTGTCACGCCGGGTCGTCTTCATCCCCACCACCAGCGCCACCGCCCCGCATATGCCCTTGAACCAGTTGCTGATGGGTTTGCAGCACAGGTGAACCCCCCCCTGGGACCGCCGGTTTCCAACCGGCCTCTGAAGTCTATAAGCAATAGACTGAACCATCGCCGCATAATCACGAGTCGCGGGGTCTACGATCCGTAGTGCAGATGCCGAGCCGCCGATCGAACGAGCACTTGGCGAACACATGGAAACCACGCGTAGGCACGCGGGCCAAGGCCCGGTGCTCCGTGATGGTTTTGTGATAGGCAGTGGTTACTGGCGCGAATAAGGCTCCAATCTATTAGAGTATGTCGCTCCGGGGGTTCTTCGAACGGCCCCCCTCCAGGCACTGCGGCACGCTGGTGCGCCCAGGAACACAGGCGAAATCGACTGCCAGATCATCACGGCAGGCCTGCGGATCTTCCTGCCGGACCGTGGTCAGATAGGTGAATGCGGCGTCATAGAGCCGGTCAAGGCGGATGGCATGACTGCGGCCGAAATGTTTCCAGACCCAGTCGGAAAATGCTAGCAGGGCCGCCCAGGCCGACGGGCCGGAGACCAAACGGGGCATGGTCCGACGGAAGTTGCCGGAATTATGGTACAGATCCAGGAACCGGGCCAGGCGTTTGAGGCCTTGCAAGGTCATGAAGTCGAAGTGCTGGCTGGCCAGCAGTTCATAGGGCGGCGTGCGTGAAAACCGATGACTCTCGTCCAGGCGCCCGTCGGCAAAGGGTGTATCGCGCAGGCGCTTGAGGATGCCCAACTGGATGGTGTCCAGGCCCAGGGCCCACAGGGCATCGAAGCCGGCCGCAGCACTGGCCATGGTTTCGTGCGGCAGACCGAGGATCAGGTCGACATGCAGGTGCACACCGCTGGCCGTCAAGCGCTGCAGATTGGCCAGGGCCTGCCCGACATCCATCGGCCGCTGACAGGCCGCCAACACCACCGGATCAAGGCTCTGGATGCCGATCTCCAACTGCAATCCGTCATCAGGATAGGCCGCGATGGCGGCATGCAGGGCCTCATCAAAGCGGTCGGGGACCATCTCCAGATGGACCCGCAGGCCCGGCCGATGACGGGCGGCCAGCACTCCCAGCAGCCAGGTGGCATGGGCCGGATCGGCATTCACGCTGCGGTCCAGGAACTTCACGGTCTGGGCTCCACGCCCGATCAGGTCATCAAGATCGGCCACCACCCGTTCACGAGGCACGAAGCGCAAGGGCCCG
>SLQH01000283.1 GCA_007131555.1 Planctomycetota bacterium
CAGCCACATGGTTTCAGGGGGAGGCAGGGAAAAGCCGGAAGACACAACTCTTCGTGTCCTTCGTGGTTAACATTTTTGACCGCTCAGACCCTTTTGGGCCTGCTCAGGTACCGAAGAAGGTTCCGCCCCTTCAGGGCGGAAACAGGAATATGTCATCGCACCCAGGGCGTTGCCCTGGGCTATCTCATGTCGCCCCCTTGGGGCGATGATCGAGGGAGCCGTGGCGGCACAGCACCGTCTCTTTCCAGTGCCTTCAGGACACCCTGTGATAGGCAGGGGCATCACCGTGGCCAACGTGCCTCAGCCCCGAAGGGGCGTAATGGGATAGCCCAGGGCAACGCCCTGGGGAGAGGCCCCATGCCATATCTGAGCCCTGAAGGGGCGAAATAACATGCCATACGCATCGTTCATGAGGTCCATTCGACCAAGAATCAATGACACTCGTAACCAATCAAGACCTGAGGGCCTGAGTAGTTACAACCCGGCTTGAGTCTGGAGGCGATCACCCAGTTGCAGACCGCAACGTGCTTGAGCCAGTTCATCGCCATTGGCGTTGAGGCTTACAATCACCAGAACACCTGTCGCCGCCCTACGATGCACGCTCCGCGATGCTGGATAGCATCCTGCTGATCGAACACCTATCGGCGGGCTAAAGCCCACCATCCGTGCCGGCTAAAGCCGGCGCTACGCAAGAGCGATGTCACATATCTGCGCATGCAATCGTGTACTCACATGGGTTGATCAGAAACCTCACGGTCCATAATGACCAATCCCCAGGCAAGCCCTTCGGGGTTGAAATCCAAATTGCAGCATGGCCAATCTCCAGAGGCCGGTTGGAAACCGGCGGTCCCAGGGACGAGCCATGGAACACCGAAAATGACCAATTCCCAGGTGCCGACTGAAGCAGACACTACGAGAGAAAGAAATATCAATGACCCTGTCGTTGATGACAAAAACGACTACAAGCCCCGCAGTGCTTCCGGTCGCAAAGCCTGGCGGCCAGCGATGGCGGCGTCGATGCGGGCCAGGACCTCGGCCCGCTGACTGGGCAGGCGGGCGGTGATGGGCAGGTGGTTGGAGGCGTGGTTGACCAGCAACAGGGCCCGGGGCACATCGATGGCCGCCACAAGGGCCCGGAGTTCCTGGAGCATGTCCATGGCCGTGGCGGGCAAGAACGCCCCCCTGGCGGCAGCCGCAGCCAGGGGGCTACCGGGCACCAGCATCAGGCTCAATACGGCGATGTGGTCTGGCGCCATCTGCGACAGGGCGACAGCGGTGGCGGCGGCCGGAGCGCTGGCGTCACCGGCTCCCGCCAAGCCAAGCAACGCGGTGACCGACAGGCTGATGCCGGCCTGGCGGATGCGTTGCCCGGCCCTGATCTGGGCGGCGGCATCGACCCCCTTGTCGATGGCCCGCAACAGGGCGTCGTCACCGGTCTCCAGGCCCATGTAGACCCGCCGCAGGCCCAGGCGGCGCAGTTCGCCCAGGTCCGCATCGCTCTTGCCGGCGATGCTGCCGGCATTGGCATACAGGGATATGCGCCGCACCCAGGGCAGGTCGCGGGCGATGGCCTGCATGATGGCCCGCAGGCGCTCCTGGGGGATCATCAGGGCATCACCATCACAGAGGAAGACCCGGTCCTGATGCCGGGCATGGCGGGCGGCCCAGGCGAGATCCTGGTCGATCTCGGCCTGGGACCTGATGCGGAAGGCGACGCTGCGATAGGCCCCACAGAAGGTGCAACGGTTGTGCGAACAGCCGATGGTGGCTTGCAGCAGGAGGCTGTCGGCCTCGCTGGGGGGACGGATCACGTGACCTTCATAGCGCATGATGCCACCATATCTCCAGTGTGCCCGATGCCCAGATCCCGCGCCCGCTCCCCGACTGGACAGGCCCCTGAACCCCGGCACCATGACGCCATGGCCGCCAATACCTTCGGATCCCTGTTCGCCGTCACCACCTTCGGCGAGAGCCACGGCCCGGCCGTGGGCTGCGTCATCGACGGCTGTCCTCCCGGACTGCCACTGGACCGCGCCGCCATCCAGGCCCAACTGGACCGCCGCCGTCCGGGCCAGAGCGCCCTGACCACCCCGCGCCAGGAGGCCGACGCCATCGAGGTCCTGTCTGGCCTGAGCGAGGATGGCCGGACCCTGGGCACCCCCTTGGCCCTGATGGTCCGCAATCGCGACCAGCGTTCCAGTTGCTACGAGGACTGGCACCACATCTACCGCCCCAGCCACGCCGACTTCACCTACGATGCCAAGTACGGCCTGCGGGCCTGGCAGGGTGGCGGGCGGGCCTCGGCTCGCGAGACCATCGGCCGGGTGGCAGCCGGGGCGGTGGCCGAACAGGTCCTGCGCCAGCGCTTGCCTGACCTGCGCATCGTCGCCTGGGTCGCCCGGATCCATGACATCCCGGCCCATGCCGTCCCTGCCGACCTGGATCGGACCAGGGTCGACAGCCATCCGACCCGCTGTCCAGACCCCAAGGCCGCCGCCGCCATGGAGGCGGCCATCCTGGCCGCTGCCGAGCAGGGAGACAGTCTGGGCGGCTGGCTGGAACTGGTCATCGACGGTCTGCCGCCGGGCCTGGGCGATCCGGTCTTCGCCAAGCTCGACGCCGCCCTGGCCGGGGCCTTTCTCGGCCTGCCGGCCTGCAAGGGCTGCGAGATCGGGGCCGGTTTCGCTGGGGCCGTGGAGACCACCGGCGCCGGCCACAACGATCCCTTCCGCTGGCAGGATGGGCGCCTGATCACCACCAGCAACCGCTCCGGCGGCATCCAGGGTGGCATCAGCAATGGCATGCCGATCACCGCCCGTGTGGCCTTCAAGCCCACCGCCACCATCATGTCGGCCCAGGACAGCGCTGACGATCAGGGCAATAATGTAACCCTGGCCGCCCACGGTCGCCACGACCCCTGCGTCCTGCCACGAGCGGTGCCGATGGTCGAGGCCATGGCCGCCCTGGTGCTGTGCGACGCCTACCTGCGCCAACGTGGCCAATGCGGTGATCCCTGGCCCGATCCGGCCCATGCGCCGGCATGATCATCGGCTCTGGGGGCTGGCCGTCCTGGTCGGCATCCTCCTGCTGAGCGCCAGCGCGGCGGCCCAGGAGGGCGGCGGCATCGAGATCCTCGACCATCATCCCATCCTGCGCCCGGCCCTGCCCTGGCGGGTCCGCTTTCGACTCCGAGACCCAGCCCCCAGGGATCGTGAGCTGGTGGTCCAGATTGCTCTGTACGACGCTCAGCAGATCGTCGCCCTGCACGATCTGGACATTGATGACCCCGCCGAACTGAACCAGACCATCACCGCCTATCTGATACCGCCCTGGGAACTGAGCCCCCAGCCGATGACGGTTGATATCAGCATCCAGGGGCGAGGCTGGGAACAGAACGCCCGCCGTGAGGTGCCGACCTATCCCAATCTGTTGGCCCAGGCCCAACAGGCCATCACAGACCTGCGCACCAAGGGCACTGATGAGCCCCTGCCCTGGCTGTGGGCTGAGGAGATCGGCGCGATCAGCCCGCAGCCACCCCGCCTGGCCACCATTGAACGCATCCATCAGCTCACCAAGCGCTTGCAGGCCTGGCCGATGGAGAGCGACACCCTACGTCAATTCACCACCAAGGCCCTGCGATGTCGGGTTGACGGCAGCATCCAGCCGTACCGCGCCCTGCCCGGCGGGAGCCATGAAGACCCGGTGGCCCTGGTCATGGCTGAGACTCACTATGTCGGCAAGCATCGCTGGCGCTCAAGCGCCGCGCCATGGCTGCAGACCGCTCAGGAAGCCGGCTGCGCTGTTGTCGAATGGTACCCGGCCGGCGATGCCGATTGGCGAGGCATGGCCACGCAGCGAGTCCTCAGCCATTGGCAGGATGTCTTGGCCCAACAGGGATGGCAGGACCGCCCTCAGGTCGTGGTGGGCATCGGACGGGGTGCCAACGCCGCCCTGAGTGTAGCCCGTCGCCATCCCTTCGCCATCCGAGCAGTGCTGCTCATCGAACCACGCCTGGGCCCAGGTCAGGAGTTCTGGCCACAACTGGAGATGGTCCCCATCGCCGTCCTGGGTTCCGGCAATGAGGCCTTTGAACGCTTACGACGCGACCACGCCCAGGCTCGCGACCTGTGGCTGCGACTGGATACAGATCCCGGGCGCCGACCCGATCCCGACAATCTGGAAGCCTGGCAGTGGCTGCGTCTGCGCACCCGCGATCCCAATCCCGCCCCGCCATGGCGCTTCCACGTTGATCGCCCCGGCGACTACGGCCCAATCCGTGTACATGCTCTCAAGAACTGGCGACAGGCGGGCCATCTGACCATCACTGCCGGTGATGATCATCTTCAGGTCCAGGCCGACAATCTCCTGGGCCTGCAATGGCAGGGCTCCGCCCCCCCCGCCCTGATGGCCGGCCAGGCCCTGAGCACCACGGCTCCGGCTCGCTCCAGAGGCCCCAGCAAGACCCTGGGTCTGGCCACCGGACCACTGAACGCCTTCATGCAAGACCCCTTCACCGTGATCATCGGGCGCGGTGACAGTGCCGCTGCGGCCCGTGACAATCGGCAGTTGGCCCGGGCATTCCTTGAGGACTGGCGCGACCATGCCCATGGCCTGCCGCCCTGGCATGATGAAGATGATCTCAGTGACGGCTTGCCGGATCAGGGCCATCTGGTCTTGATCGGCAACCCCTTGTCGCATCGTCTTCTGGGCCGTCTGCTTGATGAGACCCGCAGCAGCCTTCCGCTGACTTGGGACGCCCTGCATCTCCACCATCACGATCTGCGCCTGCGCCGTGGACGCGGTGTCGGCCTGGCCCTGGCATGGCCCCATCCCCGAGATCCCAGCCGCCTACTGATCATCCTTGATGGGGTTCCAGTATGGACGCGCCAGCAGGCTCCCCTGCTTGATCTGACGATGGATCTGCGCCTGAAGGACGGCACGGGCCGCCATCACGACACGGTCTTCGACGGTCGCTGGACTGGCCGTTGATCAATAGATGGCAGGGATACCATCTCCTCACGACCATGCGGCCAACCCACTCAAGCCGTCAGGAGGCGTAATGCGTGCCGTGATCCGTTGCCTGCTGACCCCCATTGCCATCGCCACAGTGCTGCTCAGCGCTTGTGGTACGCGCCATGCCACATCGCTGGACATCAGCGACAAGGAACAGCACCTGCTGGATGTGCTGCAGATTGACCGTGGCATGCGCATCGTGCGGATGTATCGCAACGATGACGCTGAGTTGCAGGTCATCACCCGACAGGGCGATGAAACCATCCGCTACAGCCTCATGCCTGACCATGATGATGTCCTGAGACTGCGCTACCACGCGCCCGGCGTAGCCCTGCCGACCAACATGGTCTTGCCGCCAGACGCCGACCCTTTCGAGTCCCGGCGCTGAACGCCAAGCCATCGCGCTCAATCCCCATCCCCTCCGGTGATGACGTACAAGTCTTGTCAGACGGCGCTTGATTGATTCATACGACTGACTTAAATCGGCCGTCATGAGCACGGACCACACCGCCTCGACCCGCGACCATCTCCTGGAGGTTGCCGGGCAACTCTTTGCCAGCCATGGGTATGATGGCATCGGCACCCGGGCCATCACCACGGCCGCCAAAGTCAACCTGGGAGCCATCCATTACCACTTCGGCACCAAGGAGGACCTGTACCTGGCCTCGTTTCGCCATGTGCTGCAGGACTTCCCTGATCGCTCCTTGTCACGGCTGTATGAGGCCTTCATCGCCCCGGCCCGCAGCCGGGCGCAACTGGCCCAGGGCATCCTGCGGGTGATCGAGCGCCTGGTCGGTGGCCTGTTGGCCCCACGTGAGCCGCGTTGGCACAGTGAGCTGCTGATGCGCGAACTGGCCCGAGCATCCAGTGCTCGACAACTGCTGGTTGATGAGTTGTTCATCCCAGATCACCAGGTCTGGTTGGACATCCACCGCCGGGTCAAGCCCCAGGGCACGGCCCTGGAGGCCCATCTGTGGGCCTTCACCCACAGTGCGATAATCATCTTCCACCTCAGCGTCAAGGATCCCATCCGCCAGCTCCTGGGCAATGATGGTGACCCTGAAGACCAGGACTATCTGCGTCAGGTGATCCGCCACACCGCCCGCCTGATGATCAGCGCCGTCGGCCTCCCTCTGCCAGAGGAACTGCGATGAATCTCCGCGCCCTGCCCGTGATCCTGATCCTGGCCCTGGCCGCCTGTCGCGATGATGCCGATCGTACCCGGGCCGAGCATGCCGACAGCTATCCAGCCCAGCTGTCCGAGCACAGCGCGGCCCTGCTTGATGATCGGGAACTCGACCTTGAGACCTGCATCGCTCTGGCCCTCGACAACGGCCTCGCCGTCAAGAGCAGCGATCTGGCCCGGCGCCTGGCCCGCATCGACCGCCAGACCGCCTTCGGTGCCTTTCTACCCCATCTGGAACTGTCGTTCACGCATCTCGACCGTCGCCATGCTCCAACCGCCAGCCTCCCTGGTGGAGCCCAGCAGCAGATGACCGATCGCAGCGTCAGTCAGTTCAGCGCCAGCATCCAGATGCCGATCCTGGTACCGCAGGCCTTCTTCCTGTACCGCATGTTCCAGGAAGGCGAGGACATTGCCGACCTGATCGCTCAGCGGGTCCGCCAACAGATCGCCCTGCATGTGGCCGGACGCTTCTACGCCTGCCAGGCCAGTGATCGCCTGACCACGGTGCGCAGCAGCGCCGCGCAGTACGCGGCCGAAGTCCACCGCCAGACCGTAGCCCTGCACGCCGCCGGTCTGGCCACCGCCGCCGCGGTCGCCGAGGCCGAGGCCCTGATGGCCGCCGAGCAGCACGCCGTAGCCAACCTGCGCCGCCAAAGGCGCGATGAACGGGCCGCCCTGCTGGAGGCCATGGGCCTGCATCCGCTGGCTACCATCAGCTTGGCCGAGGCCGCTCCCGGACCGGATCGTGACCTGCCGCCGCTTGAAGAGGCCATCGTTGAGGCCCTGATCGCCCGCCTGGAACTGCGCGTGAGCGATCGCGAGGTCGCCGCCTCCCGCCACGAGGTCCGCATGGCCCTGGTCGCCTGGTTGCCCCGACTGATCGGCTTCGCCTCCTACGACCACACCAGTGACTCCCGGCAACGCTATCGTGACAATCTCAGCTACGGCATCAGCGGGGTCCTGACGGTTCTCGACGGCTGGCGCAATGTCCACGGCTACCAGGCCGCCCGGATGCGCCAGCGTCAGGCCTTCGTGCGCCGCGAGGAGCAGACCCTGGCGGTGATCATGGAGGTACTGCGGGCCCATCAGGCCGTGACCGTGGCCGACGAGGCCCTGGCCCTAGCCGTCACCGCCCTGCGGGCCGCGAGCCAGCGGCACCATGAGACCGAGGCCCAATGGCAGGCCGGACTGATCACCGCCCCCCAACGCCTGCACAGCGCCACCGCCCTGCACGCAGCCCAGGCCCAACACATCCTCGCCGGCTACCGCCGCGACCTCGCCCACCTGTTGTTCGAGGACGCCATCGGCATGGGGGCCACACCTGAAGTTCCAGCACACAAAGGTGACCATGATGACGACACGTAACATCTTATGACAATAAGCGCATGAATGGCCTATGTCTTCCTTCGTGTCCTTCGTGCTCTTCGTGGTGAACAGAGTGGTTTTTTACCACGAAGGACACGAAGAGCACCAAGGACAGCAAGGACTTGACGTGCGAAATACATCGACACCACATGCCTTGAGCAATGACGATGAGGACTGAATCAATGAATCGAACAGCCTATTCATACTG
>SLQH01000224.1 GCA_007131555.1 Planctomycetota bacterium
AATGAGATAGCCCAGGGCATTGCCCTGGGTGTGACGGTGTTTTTCCATTACCGCCCTGAAGGGGCGGAACCAAGATCTTCGGTAACAAGTCAGGCCCAGTTCTTCTCAATGGCCTTCGGCAGAAGCCCCAAGGATCAATGGTGTTCAGCAACCACGAAAAGCAGAACGGATTCAAGAGAAGCGCTCTTCCTTCGTGCTCTTCGTGGTGAAATATGGCCAGACGTCAAGAGACGCATTACGTGATATGGATTTCTGACAAACAGGGCATCAAGCGTAGGGAGTTTTTTGACCACGAAGGACACGAAGGACACGAAGGAATCCATGAAGACAACTATCCGGGTCTGATCAGGCTGGAAGGATCTAGGAGTCTGTAAGGGATAGCGACCGAGCACAAGCGCAGTGCATTTTCGAGACACGATTTCGTCGAAAACCGCAGCCATAGCCGTAGCTATGGTGAGGTTTTCGCCGGATAGGGGCCGAAAAGGCCAAGCCAGGCGAAGTGTCAGTCTATTCCTTACAGGCTCCTAGTGTTGTGACGCTGTTGCTTAACGGCATTGCCCCAAGGATCAGCCATTGCTCTTAGCACCCCCGCAGTCTGTTTTCCAACAGCCTGTCCAGATCAGGATCGCCTTCCAGACATGGCAGCGAGGTGAATCGGCAGTTCGGGTGGCGCTGCCTGGCGCCATCAAGCAGATGCGGCAAATCCTCACGGACATGGCGACCGGCGTGCAGGAAATACGGCATGACGATGATTTGTGAAGCCCCGTCGGCCACCAGACGCTCGATGGCCGTGGCAGCATCCGGCGGGCAGGTCAGGAAGGCGGCGGCCACCGGCATGGCCAGGGTCTGCTGGAGACGTTCGGCCAGGGCCTGCACGGCCAGGCAGGGTTCAGGCAGTCGGCTGCCGTGAGCCACCAATATGGCCGCCTGGGCTGGATCTCGTAGTTCGGAGGGGCTTTCCAATGCTCAGGCCCTATGATAAGCATGTATGGTGATTGACAGGAATGTGGCGAGTAGCGTCACCGTTCTTCCAGTTCATCAAGGACCGTGCGCAGCCACGCGGCGGCATCGCGCCCCATGGCCCAGCCGTTGGCGGCCATCCAGTTGAGGGTCAGCCAGCCATCGTATCCGAGCTGACGCAGATGGGCGATGCAGGCCGGCCAATCGAGGTCCGATTCCGCCAGACGACAGGGGACACTGCGCCCATCGATGGTGTGGGCGGCAGTCAGATGGATGCCCTGCAGGACATCAGCCAGGGCTTCGTGGACTGCGAGGTGCTCAGGAGCGTAGATGGACGGTTTGCTGAGGACCCGGAGATTGGCCCGCTCAACCATGTTGATCAGACGACGGGTTCCGGCTACGGTGTCGATCAGGTTCCAGTCGTGCATGTGCAGGGCCAGGACGATGCCGTGAGCGGCGGCTGTATCGCACAATTCCTGCAGGCAGTCGGCACAGCGTTGCCATTGTTGTTCATCGGCGTCAGCGGAGCGATGCTTGCCGGTGAAGATGCGCAGGGCCTCGGCCCCCAGGATGTGCCCCCGGCGGATCACCTCATGGCCGTGGGCCATGCTGTCGGCGGCATGTTCAGCCGAGGACGTGAAGTTGAAATAGCTGGAGAGCATTGGTACTGCCAGGCCCTGATGGCGCAGTTGCTGGGCCAGGGCATCCAGGGCTGGGTCGTCCAGCCCGGCAACATGGGGATACCAGATCTCAATGCCGTCCCAGCCCAGTTCCGGCCAGCGGTCCACAATCTCGGAGATGGTGGTGGGAAAGGGCTGATCGCTGGCGGCCAGGTGCTTGTCCTGGAAGGCGATGGTCGATTGGGCCAAACGCATGATGCCTCGCTTTCGTGAACAAATATAGCTCTTATCGCTGATCGGTCCAGTCGGTCTGGCTTGTCGATGAGCGTTTGTGTAGCATGCTGGCCCAGGCTTCAGGGGCGTGCGCCATCACGCCCTGTTCACAGTGCCCATCTGGAGGTGGTGTCCATGGATTCGATCACCCAGGCTATACTTGGCGCAGTGGTGGCCGATGCCGTCCTTGGTCGTCGTTTGGGCAATCGGGCCGTGCTGTGGGGTCTGGCCCTGGGAACCCTGCCGGACCTGGACATCCTGGTCTACCCCTGGCTTGACGAGGTCCAGCGTCTCTATTGGCATCGCGGCCTGAGTCACAGCATCCTGGGCCTGGCCATCGCCACCCCGCTGTGTGCTTGGTTGTTGCGTCGGGTGCATGGTCCGGTGGTGAGCTGGGCCCGCAGCCTGGTGGCGGTGGCCCTGGTCCTGGTCACCCATGTCATCATTGATCTCTACAATCTGTATGGCACCCAGATCCTGGAGCCCTTTTCCAGTCGCCGTGTGTCGATTGGCAACATGGCGATCATTGACCCCTTGTTCACCCTGCCCTTGCTGGGGGCGACCCTGGCGGTGCTATGGATCCGCCACAATCCGGGACTGCGCTGGCGTATCAGCATGCTGGCGCTGCTGTTGGCGACTCTGTACAGCGCTTGGAGCCTGACTGCCAAGGCCATGGTCAATCACCGTTTTGCCGCCCATCTGCCCGATGGCGGGGCTGAGGTCATCCGTTGGCGCACGGCCCCGACTCTGGCCAATACCCTGCTATGGCGGGCGGTGGTTGAGGTCCCGGATGGCTACTGGGTCGGCTACGCCTCGCTGCTGGATGCCGATCCTGCCATCGATTGGCGATGGATCGAGGCTCGTCATGACCTGCTGGAAGGCTGGGAGCAGGGTCGGGCGGTGGCCGCTGCCCAGTGGTTCAGTGACGGATACTATACGGTCCGTATGATTGATGACCGACCCCTGATCAGCGATGTCAGGCTGGGCATGATGGCTGATGGCGATGACCAGCAGCAGCCGCCATGGTCCGGAGTCTTTCATTTCCACATCAGTCAGGATGGCCAGAGCCTGCAACGGGTTTCGCGGCCGGTTGATGACGCCAACGCCAGTATTGCCCGTGGCTGGCGACGGATGTGGGGACAGCGTCCGTCAGACTGATGCCTCAACCATCAGCGCCCCAACGCTGCAGGTACTCATCAAGGCGCAGCTTGCGGCGGGTCGAGGCGCTGGTCATGCAGCGCACCGGGCCGTAGATCGGTCGGGCCGGCCAGGGATGGTCGAAGAGACCGAAGCACCAGCCGATGCCGGACCACGAGTTGGGGTCGCAGCCGTCGAGGGCGTAGCGGTTGTTGAGGTCGACCAGCAGGTCATAGGCGGCGGCCGGATCGGTGGACCACAGCAGCAGGTTCTTGCCCCACAACATGCGCAGGTAGTTGTGGATGATGCCCTCCCCTCGCAGCTGGCGTTGCGCGGCGTTCCACAGGGGGTCATCGGTGTCAGCGGCCTCCAGCCGATCCGGGCTGTAGAGGGCCGGGCGGGGATCATGACGGCGGGCCTCCAGGCCAGCGCGGGCCCAGGCCGGCAGGCCGCCGTAGCAGGTGAAGCCGGGCATCCGGGCCATGGCCTGCTGGCCCAGCTCGCGCCAGGTCAAAAGCTGGTCGAGGAAGGCCTCGTGGGTTGCAGGCAGGGGCCAGAAACCCTGGCGGGCCCCCCCGCGTTCGGGCAGGCGCAAGGGGTCCCAGTCGGGCACCGTGGCCAGGATCCGGCGCAGGATGGTGGTGGTGCCGATATGACCCCAGCGCAGATATGGCGACAGCCCTGAACAGACCGCCTGGTCGGGGTGGTTGCGCTGGTCGTAGCGCCCCAGGCCATGGTCCAGGAAGCGTTCCAGGCAGCGCTGGGCGGCACTCTCGCCGCCCGGCAGGTCGACGGCCGCAATGCCCTGATCGATGGGCAACCGGCTGAGAGCCTGATCCGGGGTCGACAGATGCTCGGCGGCCCAGGCCAGGGGCGGATTGCGGCGGACCAGTTCGGCGATTTCATCAGCCGGGATTGGCGGCAGGCGCAGGCCGGCCAGGGGTTCGGCCGGGGGCAGATCGCAGCAGGCGGCCCGGGCCTGGCGATGGAGATGGCGGCGGAAGACTGCCGCCGATGGACAGGCCTTGTCCAGCAGGCGCAGGGGCAACAAGCCCTGGTCATCGATGCCCAGGATCGGGCGCCCGGCCCTCAGGAAGGCCTGACGGGCCTGGTCTTCGTCGTCATTCGAGGGCTGGCCGGGGGCTTGGTCACTGACCAGCAGGGCTCCCAGATCGGCCATCCGGCGCCACAGCCTGGCCAGTTGCCCAGCCTTCGTCTCGACTGCTGCCAGGTAGCGCAGGGCCAGGCGGCGGGCCAGGCGGCGGGTGGTGTCCTGCATACCCTGGATGGCGAAATGATGATGCCGCCGGGCCCGCCAGGGGCCGGTGCAGGGCAGGGTCTCAATGATCAGCAGGGGGCGGCGATGGCCCTTGGCGGCGGCAACGGCGGCTGCCAGGGCCCGGTTGTCGGTCAGGCGCCGCTGGCGGTGCATGTGGTAGATGATCCAGCCTGGTCCCAGGTTGGCGGTCGTCCCGCTGGGGTGGCAGCGCAGATCATGGAGGGCCTGGGGGCTGAGCCGCTCAGCCGTCTCAGGCATGACGGGCCGGGATGATGACGATCATCGATTCCTCGGCCTGGAACCACGACGCCTCCAGCCGCCCGCCCTTGACGCCGATCCAGGGATACCAGTCATCGTCTGGCGCGGCGGTGTCCAGTAGGCCATGGAAGCGCTCGTCGCCCAGCTTGATGCCCCATTTGGGCTGGGTTTCATCGACCGTGCAGGAACGCAGGCGCTTGCCGCCCGACAGCCGCAGGGTCAGTTCCGGGATGCCGCTCTCCAGACCGATGCGCTGCACGCTGCAGCCGGTGAGCTTGTCGAGACGGTTGAGCAGGGAGGTCGGCTTGAAGCCGCTGCCGACGTGGATGGAGCGGGCTGATTCGACCCGCCACTGGCATTCCATGCAGATCGTGACCTCGCCGGTCTCGCCGGCCAGATCCAGTTCACCCAGCTCAACGAACAGGCTGTTGGCAGTGGTCAGATGCAGACGACTGAGCGGCATGCCGACCAGGGCGGCAAAGAGGGCCTTAGCCTGATCTCGACTGACGGGATGAATGTGATCGCTCATGATGGTGCATGCCACCATAGCGCCGCCTGGAGGTCAGGGACCGTAGGAGGGGGGGCGGCTTCGCAGGCCGTGTCACAGGCCCAGGGTCAACGCTGGCCCTTGGGCGGCGGTAGTCCTTGTTCCGGGCGTGATGTCCATACAGGAGTGTGTAGCATGAACAGTACGAGCCTTTCCCATTCGACGCCCTGTCATCGTCCTGGACTCAGCGCCATGCTATTGCTGATGGTCGCCATGGTTGGGACTGTCACCGCAACCGAGCCCCCTGCCGAGCCGGCCCTGGATCTCGCTGCTGCCGGTTTTCCCCGTACCGAGCCCGGTGCCGAAGGTATCGTATTCTCCTTCGACCTGGGCACCCGGCGGGTGAACTGGAACAACGCCCGGTGGTCGCATGTCAACTTCGATCAGACCCGCGACTGGAGCGCCTATCGCGGCCTGCGCTTGCGGGTGCGTACCGACCAGCCGCGTGCTGACGCCTCGGTCAGCATCGCCCTGCGCGAGGACGATGGCTCCTGGCATTACCATGCCGCTGCCAGCGATCTGGTATTGGAAGACAACCAGGCCGAGATCCTGTTTGCCGACTTTCGCCCGGCCCTGTGGGTGTCGCCGCCGGAGGGCAGCCACCTGGATGACAATCAGGTTTTCGACCCCGATATCGTCAACGGTCTGGCGGTGGGCGTGATCAATCCTCTGGGGATCGGCCCGGTGCGCTTTGAGCTGGTGAGCCTGGAGCTGCTGCCGCTGCGCGATGAGGACCGGCCCCGTCCGGTCACCATCACCATCACCGGGCGGACCCTGGAGGTCAACGGAACTGAGATGGTCCCCGGCGGGCTGTTCGGCCACTTTCCCGGCGGTGGCAGTCGGGAGATGCGTATGGGATCACATCGCGACATCTTCCGCAGCTATCTCAGCGAGGGCGGGGCAGAATCTCATGACCTGACCCGGGATCCGGCCATCGCGGTGTTGGTTGATGTCAAGGGCGGTGACCGCTACCAGCCCTCGATGCGTCTGACCAACCCCAACTGGCAGGAACAGTGCCGGAACATGGGTCTATCGACCGGGCGCAGCCTAGCCCGTTACTACCAGGAGCACGATCGCCCTGAGATTGCCATCGAGTGGTGGAATGAACCCTATCTGAACTGGTCCAACCGGACCCGGCGCAACTTCGATCTGCGCTTCTTCGACGAGTCCCGCGCCGTGGAGGGCGGTCCGGTGCACCTCAGCGTTGACGGCAGCATCGCCCCCTTCCTGCGCTGGACCCGTGATCCCGATGCCCCGCCCTGGCTGTGGCTGGGGCGCGATCAGTGGCGGGCCGGGCGTGATGCAGAGGGCCGGGTCCATCGGGGGGGCAACGCTCCGCCGCCGGAGGTTGCCGACGGCCAGACCTATACCGTCCAGCGTACCCGCCGGGTCCGCAATCCCGAGACCGGGCGTCGTGAACAGGTCCCCGACGGCGAGATGGAACTGACCGCCTTCACTCCCTGGTATGTCTACGATGAGACCCAGTTCACGTACTGGAGCGGTCGTTCGCAACTGATGATGTACAACGAGCCGATGCTGGCCTTCGCCGGCGGCCTCAAGGAGACCTACCCTGAGGCGGTGTTCCTGGCTGGTTGGGATTTCCGGGTCAGCGAAGACCATTGGGCGGCCTGGGAGATGCTCTACAAGCCGACCATCGATGCCGGCATCGCCTTCATCGATGGCGTCACCGATCACGATTACGGTGGCGATGTCACTCGCATGCCGGCCAATTATGAGTTTGTCACCGCCTACGGCATGACCCGGCACAACAAGTGGCTCTACAATTATAATACTGAGTGTGGCGAGAACTCCGATCCATCAGCCTATCCTGAGGCCTCCGCCAGCATGCGGCAGGCCGGCAAGCGCTGGCTCAAGGCCATGTGGAGCGCCCGCAAGCTGGTCCATGCCGTGGCCACGGTGCCCGACAAGGCCCGCTCCTTCACCTTCCACTGGTTCGACCAGCAGGCCGAGGGAGCCACCTTCATGGCCCTGCGGACCCTGCGCGGCCGCTTGGTCGAGGCCCTCAGCGATGATCCCCATGTCTTCGTGGCGGCGTCGATTGACGGCACCGATCCGCTCCTGCCCCGACCGGACTATCTTGAGCCCGGTCCGGAATTGACGGTGGCGGTGTTCAACGACCACCGTGAACCACGCACCCTCACCATCCCCCTTGTTGCCCCGACCGGTACCCGCTTCACGGCCCTGATCGAACGGCGTACCAGGGCTGAAGTGGTGCAGGTTGACGATGAGGACAAGGCTGAAGATGCCCAGCAGGGCCGGGTGGTGGTTGACGAGCAGCAACACCCGGTGGAGGGGGCCGAACATACCTGGAGCGGCGAACTGGCCGGTGGTCATCTGCTGGTCCTCAGCCTGCCCCTGACCGGCCCCGGTCCGGATCGGGCCGAGGTCCAGCGGCGCCAGTTCTTCGCCCAGCCCCTGTTGCAGACGATCCGTCATGATGCGCCGGTGGAGACCACCCTGCAGATTGACGAGGAGGTCTTCTCAGGTGCGGCCCGGGCTCATCTGCGCCTGGTCGTCGAGCGGGTCAGCGAGGGCGAAGGCACGGTGGAACTCAACGGCCACAGCCTGACCATCCCCCGCGCCAACACCCCGGTCGATGCGGTATGGATCCGCGACATCCCCTTCGATCCGGCCCTGTTGCAGGCCGA
>SLQH01000090.1 GCA_007131555.1 Planctomycetota bacterium
GGCCTGCATGCCCAGATGCATCCCGTGGGCGAGGGCTTCTTCCATCACCTGAGCGCCGCCCTGGGCCTGGGGCCGCGCATCGGTGGCTTCATCGTTGGCCTGCCCCGCTTGGCCGATGTCCTGTGGTTCATCGCCGGCACCCTGGCCTGTCTGGTCCTGGCCCATGGTGCCCTGCTGACCCGGAGGCTCCATGGCTGAGCCGCGCCCATCTGGCCGTCTGGGGCGACTGGGCCTGCTGGGGGCCCGGTCGGCGGTGATCGTCCTCGCCCTGATCCTGCTGGTGGCGGCAGGCCATCGCCTTGATGTCAGCTGGGACGCCACCCCGCTGCGCAGTTTTTCGCTGAGCCCTGAGTTCCGCGCCATCCTGGCCGATATCGACCATCCGGTGGCCATGATCGGGGTCTGGCAACCGACCCGGCTGGACCCCCACGACCGTCTGCGCGAGGCCCTGGTCCGCATCGCCGCCGCCAGCGACCAGCTCGACTGGCGCCTGATCGACGCCCTGCGCGACCAGCCGCGCCTCGATGCCCTGGAGGAGCGCCTTGGCTTCCCGCCCCTGCCGGACAGCCTCTACCTGCTGCGCGACGACCGCCCCCCGCAGCGCGTGGCCCTGCATCGGGCCAGCATCTTCTCCCTCCAACGGGACATCGCCGGGGCCCTCCGGCAACTGGCCCGGGAACGGCCAGTGCCGGTCCATCCCCTGCGCGGCCACGGCGAGCTGAGCGACCAGCCGGGCCAGGCGGCGGTGTTCTTCCAGCATCTCCAACGCAGCGGCTTTGCGCTCCGCCCGGCGGTTGATGCCGCCGCCGTGACCCGCCTCGGCCGCCTGCCAGACGACGGGGTGCTGGTCATCGCCGGGCCCCAGAGCCCCCTCGGCGACGAGGTCATCGCCGCCCTCCAACGGTATCTGATCGACGGCGGCCGCCTGCTGGTGCTGGCCGACCATCGCTGCCCGGACGACCTGCGCCAGCTCTTGCAGCAGTGGTCCATCCGGCCCGGCCTGCCCGGTCATCCGGGCACGGTCATCAAAAGCCTTGATCAGGCCCTGCGCCTGTCCGGCCGGCCCTTCGACACCCTGATCGCCCAGCCCCTGGGCGGCCAGCCCAGCGCCGAACGCATCGCCGGCCCAGCCGCCGCCAGCGGCCGTCTGATCGTCAGCCCCCGCAGCGTCCCGGTGCTGGCCCTCGACTGGGAGAGTCTCGACGAGCAGACCGCTGCAGAGCGGCGCACGGCCGGTCTGCTGGAGCCCCTGCTCAGCACCGCCCTGTTGCGGATCAGCGGTGACGACCTGTGGCTGGCCCGGCCAGACGACGACCGGGTGGCCGCCCAGGGTGATGACCAGGAAACCCTGCACCTGGCCCGGGTCCTGCACTTCCCGCCCCATCCCCAGGCCGTCGATCCCGACCGGGGGGCGCGGATCATCGTCTGGGGCAGCCGCGAGGCCCTCACCGACCGCTGGCTGGAGGGCGACCGCTTCGCCAACGCCCTGCTGGCCGGCGAGATGGTCGCCCACCTGGCTGCCCTGCCCCAGGAACGGCCCATCCCCCTGCAACAATTCCAGCACTACATGGTCCACACCAGCCCCACCACCACCAACCTCCTGGCCGGCCTCCTGGCCGCCCTGCTGCCGAGCATCTGCATCGGCCTCGCCATCCTGGCCTGGTGGGAGCGGCGTTGAGGGGTCAGCGGGCCATTGTCCGCGCAACTTCGTAGCGCCGGCTTTAGCCGGCACGGATGGCAGGCTTCAGCCTGCCGATACGTGTTTGATCAGCAAGAAACCACCCGCGCATCGCGGTACGCGTGTTCCGTATGCTTCAGCCTACATCCGGCTGTCGGCTTGCGACTTGCGGCTGTAGGATTGCTGTACAAGGCGATATAGACAGATTCGGACTATCACCCAGAAGGTGAACCGGTTCTGTAAGCGTATATCCGCTTGAATAGCAACCCTAAAGCCTCCAGCCTAAAGCCAACAGCCAGATTTAGGCTGACCATCGCCGCATCCCGAACACCAGCCCTGACCGGCGGTTGCATCCGGGCCTGGGCCGTGAGGATGCGGACCACGGGAGGTGGAGATGAGCGTGCGTGTGCGGGTGGCCCCCAGTCCGACCGGTGATCCCCATGTGGGCACCGCCTATATCGCCTTGATGAACCATTGCTTCGCCCGGCGGCATGAGGGCCAATTCATCCTCCGCATCGAGGATACCGACCAGTCGCGGTGCAGCCCCCAGGCGGCCGAGGCCATCTTCGCCGCCCTGCGCTGGCTGGGCCTGGACTACGACGAAGGCCCCGATGTCGGCGGCGATCACGGCCCCTATGTCCAGAGCCAGCGGGTGGCGGCGGGGATCTATCAGCCTCATGTCGAGCGCCTGCTCGACCAGGGTGACGCCTATCGCTGCTTCTGCACCAGTGAGCGCCTGGCCGACCTACGGGCCCAGCAGCAGGCGGCCAAGCAAGCGATCATGTACGATCGTCATTGCCGCGACCTCGATCCGGCGGAGGCGGCAAGCCGGGCCGCCGCCGGTGAGCCACATGTCATCCGCATGAAGACCCCCCTGGAGGGCGACTGCACCTTCACCGACCGCCTGCGCCCCCATCCCATCACCAAGGCCTGGGCCGAGATCGACGATCAGGTCCTGATCAAGTCCGACGGCTGGCCGACCTACCATCTGGCGGCGGTGGTCGATGACCATCTGATGGGCATCACCCATGTCATCCGGGCTGAGGAATGGCTCAACTCGGTGCCCAAGCATCTGTGGCTGTACCAGCATCTGGGCTGGACCGCGCCGGAGATGATCCACGTCGGCCTGCTGCGCAACGCCGACCGTTCCAAGATCTCCAAGCGCAAGAACCCGGTCAGCCTGCTGCACTACCAGCGGCGCGGCTACCTGCCCGAGGCCTTCGTCAACTTCCTGGCCCTGATCGGCCACAGCCATCCGGACGAGCGCGAGGTCTTCGACCTGGCCGAGATGATCCGCATCTTCGACCTCGACCGCCTGAGCGTCGGCGGCCCGGTGTTCGACACCGACCGCCTCGACCATCTTCAGGGCCTGTACTTCCGGGCCCTGGATGACGACCATCGCCGGGCCGAGATCCACCGGGCCATCGACGCCCGCCTTGATGAACTGCTGCCCCTGCTGCGCGAGCGCATGGTCTTCGGCGGTGATATCACCTTCCTGGCCGACTTCCTCTTCGCCCGCAGCGTCAGCCCCCATCGCGACGACCTGATCCCCAAGAAATGGGATGCCGCCCGGGCCCGGGCCGCCCTGGAGGCGGTGCTCAAGGCCCTGCGCCAGCAGGCCAAGCAGCAGCCAGAGGTCTGGGATGCCACCGCCCTGGAGGAATTGCTGCGCCACCAGGCCGAGGCCCTCGGCTGCCCGGCCAAGGACCTGTTCATGATCATCCGGGTGGCGATCGCCGGGCGGCCGGTCAGCCCACCCCTGTTCGACTGCCTGGTGATCCTCGGCCGGGTGGCGGTCAGCGAGCGCCTCCAGCAGGCGGCTCTGCGCCTGCGCTAAAAAACAGCCCAAGCGAGGGGCTCTGATGGCGGTCGGCGCTGACGAAATCGTCGCTGCTGGCAGCCAACCCCGCCCCGCCTGCCAGCTTGACTGTTCGGGGGTCAAGATAGCGTGGGACCTGTGTCGGTGGCTCGGATACGGGATCGTGGCGTCAGCGGTAGGGGAGGAGCGGCGATGAAGCCAGAGGGCGCAGGATCGCAGGCCGGTTTCCCGGATGATGCCGTGGTCCTGATCCCCGCCCGCCGGGCCTCGACCCGCCTCGCCGACAAGCTGCTGCTCGACCAGACCGGGGTGCCGGTGCTGGTTCATACCTGTCGTCAGGTGGCCCAGGCCTGCGGCCGCGACAAGCTGGTGGTTTGTGCCGATGATCCGGCCCTGATCCAGGTCGCCCAGGACCATGGCTTCGCCGCCCGTCTGACCCGGGCCGATCACCAGTCGGGGACCGATCGCATCGCCGAGGTCGCCGCCGAGTTGACGGCCGGCATCGTGGTCAATGTCCAGGCTGACGAACCGGAGATCGATCCCGGCCACATCATCACCGTGGCCCGCCTCCTGGCCCAGCAGCCCCAGGCCGGCATGGCGACCCTGGTGACCCCCGGTGATGCCGCCGACCAGCGTGACCCGGCCCGGGTCAAGGTGCTGTGTGCGGCTGATGGTCGGGCTCTGGCCTTCACCCGGTCGCCGGTGCCCTGGGACCGGGATGCTGCGGCCCCGGCCGCCACCTGTCTGCGCCACCTGGGTGTCTACGCCTATCGTCGCCCGGTCCTGCTGGGCTATCACGCCCTGCCGGCCAGCCCTCTGGAGGCCTGCGAGAAGCTGGAGCAACTGCGGGCCCTGGAGGCCGGCATCACCATCGTCTGCGCCACGGTCGCAGCCGGCCCGCCGGGCATCGACACCCCGGCCGACTACCAGGCCTTCTGCGCCCGTCAGTCCTCCCTGTCCGCCCCCGCCGCCAAGGATCCCGCATGAGCACCACTCCCGCCAAGACCGTCAAGCACATCTTCGTCACCGGCGGCGTGGTCAGTTCGCTGGGCAAGGGCATCGCGTCGGCCTCGATCGGGCGCCTGCTCAAGAACATGGGCCTCAAGGTGGCGATCCAGAAGCTGGATCCCTACCTCAATGTCGACCCCGGGACCATGAACCCCTTCCAGCACGGCGAGGTCTTCGTCACCGATGACGGGGCCGAAACTGATCTCGACCTGGGCCACTACGAGCGCTTCCTCAACCAGCCCTGCTCGCGCCATTCGACCTATACCTCGGGCCGCATCTACCAGACCGTCATCAACAAGGAGCGGGCCGGGGATTATCACGGCGGCACGGTCCAGGTCATCCCCCATATCACCGATGAGATCAAGCAGGCCATCCGGGCCCCGGTGCGCGCCGATCCGGACCTCGACGTGCTGATCACCGAGATCGGCGGCACGGTGGGCGACATCGAGGGTCTGCCCTTCCTGGAGGCGGTGCGCCAGTTCCAGCACGAAGTCGGGCGTGATCATGTCGTTTTGTGTCACCTGGCCTACATCCCCTTCATCCGCGCCGCCGGTGAGATCAAGACCAAGCCGGCCCAGCACTCGGTGCAGAAGCTGCGCGAGATCGGTCTGATGCCGGACTTCCTGCTGTGTCGCAGCGAGAAGAAACTCGACAAGGGCATCAAGGAGAAGCTGTCGCTGTTCTGCAACGTGCCCCTGGCCCACGTCATCGAACTGCTGGATGCCAAGACCATCTACGAGGTGCCCTTGAATATGCAGCGGCAGCGGTTTGAGGGCCAGATCGCCGAACGACTGCGTCTGCCCCAGGCCACCTGCGACATGCGCGACTGGAAGCTGATGCTCCAGCACATCCGCAATCCCAAGGACAGCATCACGGTGGCCCTGGTCGGCAAGTACATCTCCCTCCAGGACTCCTACAAGTCGGTCACCGAGGCCATCGACCACGCCGCCTGGGCCCATCGCCTGAAGGCCAACATCCTCCGTTTTGAAGGCGAGGAGCTGGAGAAGGATCCGCAGTGGCGACGCAAGCTGCACAAGGCCGACTGCATCGTGGTGCCTGGCGGCTTCGGCAAGCGCGGCTTCGAGAGCAAGGTCATGGCCGCCCGCCTGGCCCGCGAGAGCAATCTGCCCTTCCTCGGCTTGTGCCTGGGCATGCAGGCGGCGGTGGTCGACTTCGCCCGCCATGTGCTCGGCCTCAAGGAGGCCCACTCCTGGGAGATGGACGAGAAGACCCCGCACCCGGTGATCTCGCTGATGGAGGAGCAGAAGGCGGTCATCGCCCTGGGCGGCACCATGCGCCTGGGAGCCTTCCCCTGCCAACTGCCGCGCAAGACCAGCCGCACCTCCAAGGCCTACGGTGGCAAGGACGAGATCACCGAGCGCCACCGCCACCGCCCGCAGTTCAACAACACCTATCGCAAGGCCTGTGAGGACGCCGGTCTGCTGTTCACCGGCCTCTATGTCCCTGACGCCAACAAGCCTGAGGAGTCGCTGGTCGAGATCATCGAACTGCGCGACCACCCCTTCTTCGTGGCCACCCAGGCCCACCCCGAATTCAAGTCAAGCCCGGTCGACCCCCATCCCCTGTTCAAGGCCCTGATCGGGGTGGCCTATCGTCTGCGTCAGCAGCAGGGTGGGGGGGCGTAGGCAATGGAATTGCACTAAGGATCTGCTGAAGCAATGGTTAGGCAGTGATCTTCCGTTCCATGACGGACACCGTTCTCATTCGCAGGTTTTCAAGGGCCTATTTCAACTACGAATCTCGCTAATCTCGCGAATTGAAGAGATGAATATGAAATGTGTATTGCTGTGGTTTTCATTCGCGTGATTCGCGTGATTCGTAGTTCAAAAATCTGAACACTGCCTCTCTACATCATGCATGCATTGCGAACGGCGACCTCCGAGTACCGTTATGCATCTGACCGTGGTCGTAAGGGATTTCGTTCTCTGTGATCGGAATCTTCTTCTGTGGTAACATCTGATGACGCATTCCATAGGCATGACTGAAAATGGGTCAGTGTCCGAAATCCCAAGAAATCACGTGGTTCTTAGTGCAATTCCATTGGGGGCGTAGGCGGCTAGGAGTCTGTAAGGAATAGACTGACACGTCGCCTGGCTTGGCCTTTTCGGCCCCGATTCCGCCGAAATCCTCACCATAGCTACGGCTATCGCTGCGGCTTTCGACGAAATCGGAACTCGAAAATGCGCTGCGCTTGTGCTCGGTCGCTATCCCTTACAGGCTCCTATGCCCCCAACACCAATAGGTCGGCCATGCCACGGAAGTCCCGATCGTGGGTCACCAGGGCGTGGCAGCCCTCGTGGACTGCTACGGCTGCTTGGATCGCGTCGGGAAGTCGCAGGCGATGACGGATACGCAATCGGGCAGCCAGGACGGCGATGTCAGCGTCGATCTCCCGTAAGGACCAGCCGGCGCCAGCACACAGGGCCTGCCGGTAGCGCTCCGCGAGAGCCTCTTTGTCAACCGTGAGTGGTCCGGCTACCACCTCGGCCAATGTCACCGGCGTCACTAGAGCTTGGATCCGACCGGACTCAATCGCGGCGAAGATCGGCTCAAAGGGAACTGCCAGCGGGTGACCCTCAAACACGTAGATGATCGGGTTGGTGTCCATCAAGACGGTGGCACCATCTGGGATCGTGTCGGCCAGGCTCATTCCCACTCGTCCCGCATGTCGGCAACCGTGCGCGCAGCGTCATCGCCCCAGAGACCGAGGCCGCTGCCCTTGAGTGCGAGCACAGAGACGCCGCGCCGACCGCTGGTGACGGCCTCGACCGACACGACTGCGGCGTAGGGCTTGCCGTGGCGCGTGATCACCGTGGGCACACCACGATGTGCCTGCTCTAGAAGATCTGACAAATGCGAGCGCGCCGATTCGACGCCGCAGGTCTTGGGTGCCATGGCGATCCCCTTCTGTACATACTGTACGGAAATCCGCCAGTAGGGGAAGAGGCAAATACACGGTCCTGCCATTCGCGACTACGGCAGCGCCGTAGGTGTAGTCTTTCACCCTAAATCCGGCTGTTGGCTTTAGGCTGGAGGCTTTAGGGTTGCTCTACAAGGCGATATAGACAGATTCGGACTTTCACCCAGAAGGTGAACCGATTCTGTAAGCGTATATCCGCTTGAATAGCA
>SLQH01000521.1 GCA_007131555.1 Planctomycetota bacterium
CCACGGTGGCCATGATCGCCCATTGGGTACAGCACAGCGTGCATCCTGATTCGGGACAGGCGAGCCAGGGTCCTTTGGTCGACACCTATATCGCCAGCCTGCGGGCTGAGGGCTTTTACCCCAGCATCGACCCGCCCCGTCTTGCTCAAGGAGGCACCCCGGTGGAGGTCCAATTCCTGGTCCTGTCTGCCCCTGGCACCCTGGCCATCACCAACCCCAATGGCACGGGGACCATCCATTGGCGCATTGATGGCCAGGATCCCCGGCAATTGGGCGGTACACAACGACCCGGCAATACCAGTGGCGGCAGCATTGCCGTCGGCCATTCCTGCGTCATCAAGGCCCGGGTCCTTGACGGTTCGACCTGGAGCGCCATGCGGGTGCTGGAGGTGATCGTTGAGCAGGATCAGGACTTCTCGGATCTGCAGATCACCGAGATCCACTATGAGCCCCTGCGCGACGGTCATCAAGGTTTTGAGCATCCCCGCCACAACGAGTTCGAGTTCCTGGAGTTGAAGAACACGGGCTCCAATCCCCTGGACCTCTCCTTGTGTGCGTTCAATGACGGCATCCATTACACTTTTCCGGTAGGCACCATCATTGCTCCTGGTGGGTTTATCGTCCTCACCCGAGCTGCGGACCTGTTTGTGGAGCGTTACGGTGTAGAGGCCGACGGCCAGTTTGATGGTGCTCTGTCCAATAGCGGTGAGCCTCTGGGTCTGGTCGATCCCCAGGGCACCGAGATCCTCTCAGTCACCTATGGGGTCGAGCTGCCGTGGCCACAGGGTGCGCGCGGTAATGGTTTTTCCCTGGTGCCGGATGAACAGAGCCCGGTCAGTGACCCCAATGACCCTGCCTATTGGCGCAGCTCCACCGAGATCCATGGCTCGCCCTTTGCTGATGATCCGTTGCCGCCGGAGATCCTTCCGGTGTATGTCAACGAAGTCCTGGCCCATACCGATCTGCCGCAGATGGATGCCATCGAGCTGCACAATCCCAATGCCGAACCCGTGGATGTGGCTCATTGGTGGATTACCGATGATGTGTCCAATCCCAAACGCTACCGGATACCTGCCGATCGGAGTCTGATTCCGGCCGGTGGTTACCTGGTCTTCACCGAAGCCGACTTTGCCGAGGGACAAGATCCCTTCGCATTCAGTTCAGAGGGCGAGGACGCCTATCTCTTCTCCGGTGATGCCGATGGTCATCTGACTGGTTACGTGCATGGTTTCAGCTTCGGTGCCAGCGCCAATGGGGTGTCCTTTGGTCGTTATATCACCAGTATCGGAGCCGAGCATTTCCCCGCCCAGCGGGCCCTCACCTTTGGTGGTAGTTTCCCCCATGGGCCCTTTGCCGGTGCTGACAATGCCGGCCCGTTGGTGGGGCCGGTGGTGATATCCGAAATCATGTATAATAGCGGCGATGACAACGTGCCCGATTGGCTGGAAGTGCTCAACATCAGTGATGAGACGGTCTTCTTCGACAATGGCCTGGACCCCTGGCAGCTGGGCGGCATCGCCTACGTCTTTCCCATGGGCGTGGCCCTCGCCCCCGGCGAGGCTTTGGTGCTGACCGAAGCCGATCCGGCCACCTTCCGCAGTCTCTACACTCTGCCTGACACGGTACAGGTATTGCAATACCCGGGCAATATCAGCAATAATGGTGAGCGTCTGCGTCTTCGTCGGCCCGATAACCGCAATGGTGATTTCACGCCCTACATTGATGTTGACGTGATCCATTATGAGGTCAGCGCTCCCTGGCCCACAGACGCCAACCAGACCGGCCGCTCCATTGAACGTATCGATCCCACGGCCTATGGCGATGATCCCATCAACTGGGCGTCCAGCACCGCAGTTGGGGGTACGCCCGGAACGGTCGACGGTTTTGAACCAGGAGGTGATCTGCCGACAGTGGGCCTCACCAGTCCTGCTGATGGTACAGCCTTTGGCGGCGAGCCCGATATCACCATCAGCGCTACGGCCAGCGCCGCTGAGGGCCGCAGCATCACCGTGGTCGAGTTCTTTGCCAACGGCATCAAGATCGGTGAAGCAAGCAGTGCGCCCTACAACATGCTCTGGAGTGCGGTGCCGGGCGGGAACTACACGCTCACCGCCCGAGCCATTGATGACAGTGGGGCCATCGGCAATTCCTCATCGGTGATGATCAGCGTGGCGACCCTCTCCATGCCCTACGGTGGTACGCCCCGCGCCATACCCGGTCGTATCCAGGTCCAGGACTTCGGCGTGGGCGGTCCCGGGATCGCCTACCATGACACCACGGCCAGCAATCAGGGCAGCTGGGATGGTCGTCCTGGTGAACACGTGGACCTGGGAGATCTGAGCGGACATGCCACCGAATCCGATGGCGTTGCCAATCTTGGCTGGACCCAGCCCGATGAATGGCTGCATTATACGGTGACCATCGCTGAGGAGGGGGTCTACGATCTGGATGTGCGCAACGCCAGCGCCAATAGCAGCAGCGGCAATCGCCGCATCCGCTTTGAAATTGCCGGAGAAGATCTCACCGGCACCATCGATCTGCCCCATACCGGGGATTGGAACGCCTACGTGACCACCACGGTGACTGGCATAGAGCTGCCCGCTGGCACCCATCGGCTGCGTCTGCACATCGTAGGAGGCCACAGCAATATCAACTGGTTCGAGTTCCGTCAGGGCGAGGTGGGTGGTGATCGGACCATCCGCTTGCGCAATATCGGGGACCATCGCTGGATTCGTGAACCCGATCAAGCAGGTGCCGCGGAGGGGCCCGACGAAGTGTTCGAAGGGCTTGATGGGACTGGTGATCATCGTTTCCGGGCTGAACCGGTTGCCGGTCCTGAGGGCGCCGGCTGATGCTCGCCCGTCTGCGCCGCCGCCGTCGCCTGCGTCGTGGCGAGGGTGGCCATCTGAAGCCCGCGGATACGCCTCCAGCAGTGACAGAGCATCGCGGCTGGGAGCGGCTGCGCCGTCGTCTGGTGCCGGCCCAGCGGTCATCGTCACGTACCGTGGACCACGATACCACCATTCAGATGGTGCCCCGTCCCCAGGTGGTCGAGGAACCGGGTCCGGAAACCCGGATGTTTCGTGCCAGCGGGGCTCCGCGCCACGCGGAACAGCCGAAAACCGCTGGTCAACTGGTGCGTTATGAAGCCAAGTACTGGCTGCATCCGGCCCAGATACCAGCCATCCGTGCCTTTACCGCCCATTTCTGTCAGCCTGATCGCCATGCCCACGGCGAACCGCCGCAGTATCGCAATCTCACCTTGCAGTTGGATACGCCGCATCGGTCATTTTATCATGCCGGCGCGGCAGATGCCTATAGCCGTTTCAAGCTGCGGGTGCGCACCTATGGCACCAGGCCCGAGGATACGGTGGTGCTGGAGATAAAGCGCAAGATCGGCGCCAATGTGATCAAGAGTCGGGCCCGTATGCCATTGTGGCGTTTCAGCAGGCATTCGGCCAGCAGCATCGATCGTAGCCTGTATTTTCGCGATCCTGAAGAACGCCAGGCCTACGGCGAATTCGTACGGCTGGTGCAGGAATGCGGGGTCGAGCCGGTGGTGCTCATCGGCTATGATCGTGAGCCCTGGTTCAGTTGCCAGGATGATTACGCTCGGGTGACCATCGATACCAATCTCTGTTACCAATCGACCAGCAGTTGGGATTCCTGGGGCCGCCGGGGTTGCTGGCGCCCCTTTGAATACGGGGCTCGCAACGGCCCGGTGTTCAGCGGGGCGATCTTGGAGCTGAAGTCCACCAACCACGTTCCTCAATGGATGCAAGACATGATCACCCGTTTTGATCTGACCCGCAGTGGAATATGCAAATACACCATGGCCGTTGACTGCGAACGCGCCATCTGGCCCGATGATCATCTGTTCTAGCCATGGACGCCGTCACACTTGATGCCATCACCCTGGACATGCTGGTGCAACGCGGGCAGGGACTCAGCGTTGCCGAGGTGGCCCTGTCCACCATCACCAGCTTTACCCTGTCCTCAGTGGTGGCCTGGGCCTACGCCCATACCTATCGCGGCTTCAGCTATTCACGGTCCTTTGTCCATGCCTTGATCCTGGGCGCCATATGCACGACCATCATGATTGCTGCAATCGGCAATAATATTGCTCTGGGCCTGGGTGTGATCGGTGCCCTGGCCATAATCCGTTTCCGTACTCAGATCCGTGACCCTCGCGACATGATGTTCCTGTTTGCCGCCCTGACCATCGGTACCGCCAGTGGCGCTCGAGTGTATGAGGTGGCCTTTGTCGGCACAGCCGTCTTCCTGGGCATTGTCGGGTATCTGCATTGGGCTCCGATGGCCAGCCTGCATACCTACGAAGGTCTGGTCCGCTTTATGGCCGATGCCCAGTCCTGTGATATCGCCGCCGTGGAGCGGCGTCTGGAGGAATGTTGCACCAAGGTCAAATTGACCTCGGTGCGCGAGGCCTTCCAGGGTGAAGGGCTGGAGTACAGCTATCAGGTGCGTTTGCGCGACATCAGTTACCAGAATCAGGTCACCCAGCGGCTCAATGCCATTGCCGGGGTTGAGGATGCCTCACTGATGATGCACCGTTCGACAGTGGAGATATGATGGTGCCGGGGAATGGGCCGTGATTGAACGTCGTCTTGCTCGCGATAACCGCTGGGGTCTGCGCCTGCTGGCCGGAGTGGTGTGGGGCTGTGCCCTGCTGGTGTCGCTGACCGCATGGTGGTTCATGAACGGTCGCAATCCGGTGCTGATCGGCTTGGTCGATGAGCGCACGGTCATCGTCACGGCGCCCTTGGACGGTCGTTTGCAGGACATTGTCTCCGTTGAAGGAGAACACATCGGGGCTGGTGCCATCCTGGCCCGTTATGATGCCCGACAGTTTGATCAGCAGGCCGCCGGTCTGGAGGCCGAACGTGCGGCGGCGCAGGCGGTTCATCGTCAGCAGCGTCAACGTTTGCAGGCAACCGCCCAGATGCGGGTCCAGGCATGGGAGGCGGATGCCCATGAACGTCGTCTGCTGTTGGTCACTGAAGAACTGGCCAGCACCAGAGTGCGCTACCAGGAACTGCTCCATGACCGCCACCTCCAGGAGGTCCAGGCTGAGCAGGACCGTCAAGAGTTGGCAGTCATTGATGAAGAGTTGCAGCGTCGTCAGGACCTCCTGGAGCGGGGTCTGTTGGGAACCGATCAGCTCTACGCCTTGCGGCGGCGCCGCGCCGTGTTGGGCAGCGCCCTGGACCAGTTGCCCACCATCATGGCGAGTCTTGACACCATAGGGCAGGCTCTGGCGGCTCAGGAGGCGGCGTTGAACGCCCTGGCCCATGTCGATCCTGATCAGTCAGATGACGCCCGGCAGGCCTGGCGTGCTGCGGCGGCGGCCCAGGAGGAAGCGGAATTGCTGTTGACCGATGTCCAATTGGCCCAGGAATTGACGCGACTTGATCAGGCCATGGCCTTGCTCAGTCTCACCCGCCGTGCCGCTCAGGTCGATGCTCCGGTGGCCGGGATGGTCACCCGCTGGCTCCAGCCGGCGGGTGTGTATGTGCGTGCCGGTGAGCCATTGGTGGAGCTCAGCGACAGTCGTCCAGCCCAGGTCACCGTCCTCGTCGATCCGAGTGTGGCCCGGCGCCTGGAGACCGGCGGCGCGGTGACGGTGGTGCCTCTGTCAGCCCGTTGGCAGCGTCACCGGGGAGTCATCTCCCACATCGGCCACAGCGTCGTCCCGGTGGATGATCGTATGCGTCCGTACCTGGGCCGCCTCAGTGCTGCGGTGCCGGTGCATGTCCGCTTTAACGGCGCCAGCGACCTCATTGCCGGTGAAACCGTGCGCGTCTTCCTTGATCAGAAGCTGTAGCACTTGGTGGAGATTAGGCTGCATGAGGGGCAGACGTGGGTTCCGCCATGCCCGCCGTGGCCACGGCTACAAGATGTGGCCTGACGCGATGTCTCAGCCAGGAGTCTGTAAGGAACAGATCGACACGTCGCTTGGCCTATTACCGTGTCACGGTGCCCATCCTTTCGAAGATGCGATAGCCTTTCCCCCAGGTTCCTGCGACGCTTGCTTGACCACGGCTGCCGGGGGTCACCATGCCGTGCCGTTGTCGGCGGTGTTTGGCCATGCCGATGGGAGGATCTGACGATGAGCGATGTGAAGGTCTGTAAGTTCGGTGGTACCTCGGTGGCCACGGCTGCCCAGATGCGCAAGGTCAAGGCAATTATCGAGGCTGATCCGGCCCGGCGGATCATCGTGCCCTCGGCGCCCGGGCGGGCCCACAGTGATGACGCCAAGGTCACCGATCTGCTGTATCTGACCCATGAGATGGCCAGCAACCAGCAGGATATCGGTCCGGTATGGAACAGGATCGTCGAGCGCTTCCAGGGCCTGGTGAGTGATCTGGGTTTGGACCTGGATCTGAGCGCGACCCTGGAGGAGGTGCGGGCCAGGATCCAGAGCGGAGCGGGCGCCGATTATGCCGCCAGCCGGGGTGAGGCCCTCAACGGCCTGATCGTCGCCGCCCTGTTGGGAGCCACCTACATTGATGCTGCCGAGGTGGTGCGTATCGCCCCTGGTCGTCGCATTGATCCGGCCAGCCATGCCCTGATCCGGGCCGCCTGTGCCGATGATGCCCAACGCTATGTCATTCCCGGCTTCTATGGCAGCGATCAGCATGGCCAGGTGCTGACCTTCTCACGCGGGGGGAGTGATGTCAGTGGGGCCCTGGCCGCAGCTGCTCTGGATGCCGCCGTCTATGAGAACTGGACCGATGTCAGCGGGGTCCTGGCTGCCGATCCGCGTATTGTCAGCGGGTCCCGGACCATTGCCGAGATCACTTACGGAGAACTGCGCGAAATGGCCTACATGGGGGCCAGCGTCCTCCATGATGAGGCGGTGTTCCCGGTTCGCGAGCGTGGTATTCCCATCAACATCCGCAACACCGATCGGCCTGATGATCCTGGCACCATGATCGTCAATCGGCGTGAGCCCGGTGACCAGATCGTGGTCGGCATCGCCGGTCGGGCCGGCTTCACCGTCTTCGCCCTGGAGAAGATGATGATGAACGTCGAGGTCGGTTTCGGGCGCCGGGTCCTGGACGTCTTTGAGCGCTTCGGTATTGCCTATGAGCACACCCCTACGGGTATCGATACCATGTCGGTGGTGGTCGCTGATGAGGCCATCGGTGAGGGCAGGGGTGAAGCTATCGCCGAGGAGCTGCGTGCCGCCGTTCATCCGGAGCGTCTTGATATCCTGCCTGGCATGGCCCTGGTGGCCACCGTCGGCCTGGGCATGAACCATCATGTCGGTGTGGCTGGGCGCCTGTTCAGCGCCCTGGCCCAGGCCCAGGTCAACGTGCGCATGATCGACCAGGGCTCATCCGAGCAGAACATCATCATCGGTGTGGAGGCCGACGATCTCCACAAGGCGATCACAACCATTTACCAGGAGTTCATAGCGTCGTGATTGTTGGCTAGGAGCCTGTAAGGGATAGACTGACACATCGCCTGGCTTGGCCTTTTCGGCCCCGGACTCGCCCGTAACCATTGCCCGTCACAAGCCCACCACGGAGCACCGGGCCTTGGCCCGCGTGCCGACGCGCGGCGGCCATGCTTTCGTCGAATACCAGCCAGGACGTCGCCATGA
>SLQH01000543.1 GCA_007131555.1 Planctomycetota bacterium
GCACGCGGGCCAAGGCCCGGTGCTCCGTGGTGGTTTTGTGATAGGCGATGGGTATTGGCGAGTTCGGGGCCGAAAAGGCCAAGCCAGGCGACGTGTCAGTCTATTCCTTACAGGCTCCTAGTAGGCGTCGCCCCTGCTGATCCAGCAGGGGATCCCAGCCACCCAGCGGTTCCGGGGCAAAAAAAGTGATGGACTGTGCCCGAGACAGTGATATGAATGCAAACGTCAGCGCCAAGCATACGGCGCGGCTGATCGCCGCGGACGCCTTGGTTGATCACGAGCGAGGTCCTATCGATACGCCTTTCGTGCCGTTTGCGATGCCCAGGCATCGCCTGTCTCCTGCTTGATGGACCCATTCGCCAGCGATCCCATGTCCGCCTCAGTCAATATCTCAATCAGTCCAGCACCCGGTCTCGTTCGGTACGCTCCGCACGATGATCTTTTCTGCACGGGGGATCCGGGTGTCCCCATGTGCACAGACCCCACCAGCAAAGGAACACATCGTGGGATCGAAACTGTATGTCGGCAACTTGAGCTTCCGCGTCGAGACCGACCAACTCCGTGAACTCTTTGAGCAGCACGGCACCGTTACCGACGCCATCGTCCTGACCGACCGTGACACCGGCCGCAGTCGCGGCTTCGGCTTCGTCACCATGGGCAGCGATGCCGAAGCCCAGAGCGCCATCGAGGCCCTCAACGGCTACGAGCACGAAGGTCGCCCCCTGACCGTCAACGAAGCCCGCGAGCGCCAGGACGGCGACCGGCGTGGCGGCGGCGGCGGTGGACGTCGCGGCGGCTTCGGCGGCGGTGGCGGCGGCGGCGGTGGTGGTCGCGGCGGTTACGACCGTGGCGGCTATGATCGCGGCGGCTACGACCGCGGCCGTTGGTGATACCAACTCCGGCAGACTGCTGAACCGCAGTCCTGCTAACTGCCTGTTGCCTGCGACCCCTCCGGATCTCCGGAGGGGTCGCAGCTTTGTTGAGCTCTGTCACCGCCCCCGGATTGCCGCTTGCCAAGACGCAGACAAGCATATGGTACGCCGCCCGCAGAGGCGCTCTCCAGAACGTCTTGGACTTCCGTTTCACCTCGCAGGACCCACAAAGAGATCCCCGCATGGCCGTTCATCTTCGTCTCGCCCGTCACGGACGCACTCATCGCCCCTACTACCGCGTTGTCGCCATCGACCAGCGCGAGCATCGTGAAGGCAAGGCCTGCGAAGTCGTGGGTACCTACGATCCCCTGCTGCTGGAACAGCCCCTCCAGATCGACCTGGAACGGGTCCACGCCTGGGTTCGCCAGGGCGCCATCTATTCAGACGGTCTGGCTGGCTTGATGCGTCACGCCAAGCTTGAGCTGTATCCCGCTGATGTGCGCGAAGCCCGCGAGCGTCAGGCTGCCAAGCGCAAGGCCAAGCGCCAGGCCCGGGCCAAGAAGCCCGGCAACGTGTGGCAGCCGCCCAGCAGGCGGGCCCGTTTGGCCCACGCCAAGCGCGTCAAGACCGCCCGTCTGGCCGAACTGGCTGCCGCTGCTCCCAAGCCGGAGCCGGTCAGCGAAGAGGCTCCCGCCGCCGAGGCTCCGGCCCAGGAGGGCTGATGTCCGCCCGGGCACTCCATCTGCCCTGTGATCAGCACCAGACCCCATCGCTTCGCGGTGGGGTCTGGCGCATCATGGTCCTGTGGAGCATGATGGGCATCATCACCGGGCCAGCCGCAGATACCCCCGCCCCTGGCGGACTGAGCCCCTTCGGCAGCATCGGGCCGGCAGAACCACCCCCCTACCATCACGCCTGGTCCAACTTCCTGTTGACCCGCAAGCGACGTTTTGATGACGTCCGCCTGACCATCTGGGAGATCAACGCTGGGGCCAGCGGCCCCCTGGCCAGCGGTCAGGATGACGGTCGCCTGTGGCAGACCGCCTATGACGCCGAGGTCGGCTGGCGGGTCCACCAGGAAGGCAGCTACAGCGGCGATGACGCCCGTCTCAATCGCGGCCGCCTGGGACTGCGCCTTCACGGCGAAGTCAGCGGTCATCTGGGCATCGCTGGGCGATTCGCCGTCGCCATGTCCGACAGCTCACACGGTTCCTTCATGGCCGCCCCGGAAGTGGCCCTGGCCGGCACCTGGCGCTTTGATGATGACCTGCTGATCGTCGGGGCCAGCTATGCCACCTTGATGCCCTGCCGCTGGGGCGAGAAGCGGGTCATGCCCCTGGTCGAATACCACGCCCTGCGCGGTCCCGGCCTGCATGCGATCCTGGGATTCCCCCGCACCGAGATCCACTGGTCGCCAACCGATGAGTCGACCATCAGCGCCCGGTACCGTTTCCCTGCCGATGCCGACCTGCAACTCCATCAGGCGATCACCGATCAGGTCGGCCTGGCCCTCCAGTTCTGGCATCGCGAACGGGCCTGGGGTGGCTGGCTCGACGACCAGCGCCTGTACATCCGCGACATGGGCCTGGCCCTGCTGGCCGATCTGCACGGACCGGGCTGGCGGGTCCAGGTCGGACCAGCGGCCATCATCGAGGAGACCTGGCGGGTCGGGCGGCGACGACGACGATCCAGCCGCATTGCCCGACCGGACGAGGGCCTGGGCGTTCTCCTGTCCGGGGCGATCGACTTCTGATGTCTGCGGACAGCCTCCCCTGCCCGACGCCGTCCGCCGCCGATGGGCCGATCCACCACCTCGACCATCTGGCCTGGCCGCTGTCGGCTCGAGGGGTGATCAATCCCGATCTGCATCTGACACCCCTGATCGCCCAAGCCCTGGGCCTGCCAGAGCAGCGCATCGCCGGCTACCGTATCAGCCATCGCAGCCTCGATGCCCGGCAGCGCCAACCCTGTCTGCGCTATCGCCTGGAGGTGGTCGAGGGCCCCGGACCCGGTGGGCGACTGCCCTGCGTCCTGCTGGGCGAACAGCACCCCCTCTACCAGCTCGAACCCCAGTCCAACCATCCCCGCTCGGCCCTGATCGTGGGCAGCGGCCCGGCTGGTCTGATGGCCGGGCTGCTGCTGGCCCTGCACGGCTGCCGTCCCCTGATCATCGACCGGGGCCGCCCGGTGGGCCAGCGGGCCGCCGACATCGCCGCCCTTGAACAGGGTGGCCACTGCGATCCTGACAGCAACTACCGCTATGGGGCCGGCGGGGCCGGCACCTTCAGCGATGGCAAGCTGTACAGCAGCGTGCGCGACATCCGGGCCCGCTTCGTCACCGAGGCCTTGGTCGCCGCCGGGGCTCCCCAGCACATCCTCTACCACCATGAACCGCATATCGGCTCAGACATCCTGCCGACCATGGTCTCGCGCCTCCAGCAACGCATCATCAGCCTTGGCGGGGCCTTTCTCTGGCAACAACGGGTGGTCGCGGTCGACCTGGACCAACCCCAGGCCCCGGCCGTGGTCCTGGCCGACGGTCGCCGCCTCGATGCCCCCTGCCTGATCCTGGCCACCGGCCACGGCGACCGTGACCTGCTGCGCCACCTGGTCGCTGCCGGCCTGGAGTACAGCCCCAAGCCCTACCAGATCGGCTGCCGCATCGAGCATCCGCAAACCCTGATCGACCGCTGCCGTCTGCACGATCCGCGCCTGCGGCATCAGGCCGGAGCCGCCTTCTACCGCCTGAGTGTGCGCCCCGGGGCCGATCACCCCGGCGCGGCCAGCTTCTGCATGTGTCCGGGCGGCAGCATCATCCCCGCCGCCACCGCCGATGGCCACTTGTGCACCAATGGCATGAGCCGCTATCGCCGGGCCGGCACCTGGGCCAACGCCGCCCTGATCTGCACCCAGCCGGCCACCGGCCTGGCCGCACTGGACCGCCTCGACGCCCTGGAGCAACAGGCCTGGGCCGCAGGCGGGGGCGGCCACCGGGCCCCGGCCCAGAGCGCCCCGGCCTTCCTCGTCGGTCGCCGCGATCCAGACTGCCCTCCCGGCAGTTATCCCTGCGGCATGCGCCCCGCCCGCCTCGACCACCTGCTGGATGACCACACCCGCCGGGCCCTGGCAGCAGCCATCCGACGCGGTGAACGACTGATGCCGGGCTACCTCGCCCAGGGCCTGCTGGTCGGCCTGGAGACCGGCATCTCCAGCCCCCTGCGCTTCGTCCGCCAGCCGGTCAGCCTCAGTTCCTCGGTCCCCGGCGTCTATCTGGCTGGAGAGGGCGCCGGTCAGGCCGGCGGCATCATGTCAGCGGCCATCGACGGCCTGCGGGTGGCCGAGGCGATCCTGACTGCGACCCCGACATGAGCCCGGCGACGCTGCGAGGAAGCCATGGACTGATCCGGCCAGACCGGTACCGTGTGCCCCTGTGAGTGAAAGCGTCGATCCTTGCGGTGACCTGGACCCCTGGCCGGACGATCTGCTGGTCGTGATCCCGGTCTTCAACCATGCCGATACCGTTGGCATGGTCGCCGCCGGCATCATGGCCTGCGGCGCTCCGGCCCTGGTCATCGACGATGGCTCCACTGATGGCAGCGGCGCGGCAGCCCGCAAGACCGGGGCCGAGGTCATCCGCCTGGAGCCCAACCAAGGCAAGGCCAATGCCCTGCGCCGGGGGATGGAAGAAGCCCGCCAGCGGGGTTTTCGCCGCATCCTGAGCTGTGATGCAGATGGCCAGCACCCCCTGGGCGCAGTCCAGACCCTGGTCAGGGCCGCCGCACAAGCCAACGACACCCTGTTCATCGGCTGTCGCGACATGCGCGGCGCCCCCCTGATCAGCCGCTTCGGGCGCTTCTGCTCCAACTGCAGCTCATGGCTGGTCTGTGGCCGCTGGATGGGGGACTCCCAGTCGGGCCTGCGCATCTATCCGGTGCCGGCCACCAATGATCTCGCCGTGGCCTCCGACCGCTACTGCTTCGAGATCGAGGTCCTGGTCCGGGCGGCATGGCATGGCGTTGCCATCGACCGTGTCCAGGTGCCAGTACTGTATCCCCGCGACAGGATCAGCCACTTTCACAAACTCCATGACAACATGCGGGCCATCAGGCTGATGGCCCGTCTGCTCATCCTGCGTCTGACCCGTCGCCACCGCAGCAGGTCATGAACGACCCCAACGACCCTGGCCACTGTCCTCTCTGTTCGGGTTTTGGCTGGATGCCGGAACACGGACCCACGGACTGGTACCACAATGACTGGCGTCTGATGCTGGATCCTGCCATCACCTGGCAGCCCTGTCCGCGCTGTCATCGTGAAGCCCCGATGGCCCGCCTGCAACGCAGTCTGGCCAGAGTCCTCATCGGTCGTCTCGAACGCTTGGTCATGCGCTGGCAGGAATGCGGTGGTTGGCGACACGCCCGACTGCCCTCAGGGCAACAGCTCTGGCGCTGGCGCGACATCGCTTGCATCAGCCCCGGCCATGATGAAACCGGATGGGTACTGGTCAGCGATCTCGGCATCATGCGCGATCTCAGCCACAGCCAATGCCTGTATCACGTCGGCCAGGCCGGAGCGCCAGAGCTACCCGAAGAGCATCGCCAATAGACATTTTAGCCTGAATCCGGCTGGAGGCTATAGGGTTGCTGTACAAGGCGATATAGACAGATGCGAACCTTCACCCAGAAGGTGAATGCTTTCTGTCTGCGTATATCCCCTTGTGCGGGATCTAGGGTCAGTCCTCTGGGATCTCGGCAGTGACACGAGATGGAATAGCGTATGCTCCCTTTTCGACCCTGAGAAGACGCCCTGACCTGGCATCAGCTGCGAGCCCTACGGGTCAGGGGCCCTGAAGCTATGGCGACACGCTGGTCATGGCATAGAGACCATCAGCAGCCCGAAAGTACCAGCGCTGTCCTGAGAACACCGGCACTGTGCCGCCGCCTTGATCACCGGTATGATGCGGCATGGTGTGGGGGAAGTCGCTGAGATGGCGGCTGTCACGGCCGGTACTGAACTGCTGGACCCGATCTGCCAGAACCCGCAGGATGCGGTCACCAACCAGGACCGGTTGGGAGTAGAAATACCCCCGCATGCTCCTGTCGCGAGCCAGTTCATAGTCCTGCACCACCTCTCCGCTGGCGATATCATAGACCATCATCCGGTTGCTGCTGAGATCATAGAGCAGGCCATCGGCATAGACCGGGGTGATATAGCTGTGACGCCCCGCTCCAACGAAGCGCTGGACAGGCTCAACACCAACCAGCATCTCCCAGGCCTCGGCACCCTGTCGACCCTGATTACGGAGAGTGTTGTGATACAGCAGACCATCGACCACCAATGGCACAGCCCCATAACTGCTGAACGAAGGATGCCGACTGGCCACCATGCCGTGGCTGTCCAGCAGACGGCCATCAGTGGCCACTGCGTACTCCCGACCCTCAATCGTGGTCCAATTGAGGGTATGCTTGTTGTTGCCCTCGGCCATGGTCATCCACAAGGGCTGCCCGGTGACCCGGTCAAAGGCCCGGTAATGGTTGTAGCTGAGCGCCACCACCGCCCGGCCCTGGTAGATGACTCCGCCGACATCGCCGCCCCGCACGCTGTGCATGCTGTATGCTATCGGCTGGGCCCAGCGGAAATTGCCGTCGATGTCGTAACATACCAGCTTATTCAGAAAACGCATATGTATCAGACGACCATCGGTGATCGGGGTGCTGCCCATCTGACGATAACTGGCCTTGACGAAATCAGTGCTGGGCATGCCCCGATCCCGGGCCAAGCCCAAAACCTGCGAGGACAATTCCCGTTGCCACAACACCGTTCCATCTCGGCGATCAATGGCCAGCAGGATGAAGGGATGGTCAACGGTGATGATGCGATCACCGGCCAGTATCGGGGAACTGTGGGTCCAGGAGCGCAAAGGGCGGTGCCACAACATGGTAAAGGCCTCGGGAGCCACCGCATCCGGATAATGCCCGGTGATTGTCGCCCGCCAGGTGAAGGGCACGGCATCCTGCCCCCAGGCATCAGGATCATCAGGAACAGCGGTGGCCGGCACCCCCTCAGGCACAACAGGATACAAAGCCTCCGGCGCTGCGTCCTGAGGACGGATTTCAGACACCGCCTGTACCCATAGATGCACTGGCAGATGCGTGGCTCCCTCGACAGCTCTGAAGGAGACGGCCAAGAATTGTTCATTGACCGGATCGTCACTGCGAAAGATCAGGCCGCTAGCCAGCTCAACCTCATGAGCGAATCCGGGCTGCAACATCATCAGTAACACAGTCACCAACAGCACGCGCATCATGCTCTACTCCCCGGCAAAGCCGTCGACTTCATCAAGGGCGATCAAAACCCGCTCAAGACGCACGTCCGTCAACAGTTCCGGAGCCTCATTGAGCAGCGCATCAAGACGATGCCGCAACAGACGAGCCCGCTCGATCCACTGGGCATGGGATCTATTGGTCTGCTGGACATCACGCACGACGACATTGAACAGAGCCCGATCAGCCACCGTGGCCGGCATCTGTCGGGTCTGGATCCGGATGACCACCGGGTACAGACCCGGACGTAGATGAAAACGATCGCCATCCTTGAGTGCTTGGCCGCTGATCCAGGCCGCGTCGGCCCCCGACAGCGACAGTTCCATCACCCGTGGCCGATCACAGACGATGACCGTTGCCAACCAGGTGACGCTGGCGCTGGTAGGGTCAACCAGGGACCGA
>SLQH01000029.1 GCA_007131555.1 Planctomycetota bacterium
AGCGGGTACGGCGATAATGGCGACGCCCCAACATATTCTGGTCTCAAGAATCACCGCCCGCCAATGTACGCGGGCCAAGGCCCGGTACTCCGGGTAATAATGCGGCCAGGCTGTCAACAACAGACCGACACATCGCCTGACCTATCCTATTCAGCCCCGGACTTGCCAGTAACTACTGCCCACCACACAGCCACCACGGAGCACCGGGCCTTGGCCCGCGTGCCGACGCGCGGTTCCCATGCTTTCGCCAAGGGTCAGCTTGATCGACGGCCCGGCACCTGGGCTACGGCTCGTAGTTACCGCGCCTCATTATCATGGGCGGTAACCCAGAGCGCCAGCGGGGCACAATGATGGTGCCGACGCTCCGGCCTCTACCGACCTCAAGAATCACCGCCCGCTAATGTACGCGGGCCAAGGCCCGGTACTCCGGGTAATAAGGCGGCTAGGCTGTTAGCAACAGACCGACATATCGCCTAGCATATTCAGTCTCGGACTCGCCAGTAACTACTGCCCACCACACAGCCGCCACGGAGCACCGGGCCTTGGCCCGCGTGCCGACGCGCGGTTCCCATGTTTTCGCCAATTGCCAGCCCGATCGTCGGCAGGGCACCTGGGCAACGGCTTGTAGTTGCCGCGACTCGTGATCATGAGCGGCAACCCAGAGCGCAAGTGGGTACGGCGATAATGGCGACGCCCCAACATATTCTGGTCTCAAGAATCATCGCTCGCCAATGCCCGTGAGCCACGGCCCGGGGCTTCAGCTTGAGTCCAGGGAACTGATGAGCGGGGTCGGCAACAGATCTGTCTGAGCAATGCCCTGCGCTTGTGCTCGGTCGCTCTCCCTTACAGGCTTCCAGGGTCAGGAGAACAGAAGCTCCTGGAGTATCCTGGCTTCTTCCCATGCCGTCGCCGGACGCGATGGAGGAGCAGTGCTGGCGCTGCTGGTGCGGGGTTTGGAAGCGCTGCGGTCCTTGCTGGTGCCCTTGGGCTTGGCGTCAGGAGTCTCGTCGCCTTCTTCGGCGGCGCGCAGTTCGCGCTCCAGTTGAGCGGCCTTCTTCTGCATCAGGGCCTTGGCCTCGGCGACAGCCTTGGCCTGTTGATCCAGTAGGGGGGTGAGCAGGCTGGGCCGAACCGGTTCGTCGCCAACCTTGCGCGAGCGCTTGCCGCGGCGCCGTTCCTGGGCGCTGACCCGGAAGTCGCGGCTCTTCATCAGGGTGTCGCCAACCAGCACGATGCGACAGTTGCTCTCTTCCTCCAGGCGGCCGATTTCGCGTCGTCTGGCGTTGCTGAGGTGGATGGCCATGTCAGTGGGCACCACCACTTCCAGGCGTTGGCAGTTGCGGCTGGCCAGTTCGCGACGGATGGCCCGCATGCATTCGATCTCGAAGGTTTCGGGGGTCTTGACCACGCCGCTGCCATGACAGTGTGGACAGCGGCCATGGCTGATCAGACCATGGTTGGGGCGGGTGCGCTGCCGGGTCATCTCGACCAGGCCGAAGCGGGACATCGGGGCTACATGGGTGCGGGCCTTGTCGCGCAGCAGGGCCTTGCGCAGGGCCAGTTGGACCAGGCGCTGGTGCTCGCGATTCTCCATGTCGATGAAGTCGATGATGACCAAACCGCCGAGGTCGCGCAGCATGAGCTGTTCAACGATCCCGCCGACCGCTTCCAGATTGGTGCGCAGGGCGGTCTGGGCGACATCGCTGCCTTCGCGGTTACGCGAACTGTTGACGTCAATGGAGATCAGAGCTTCGGTCTGCTCGATGACGATGTTGCCGCCAGAGGGCAGCTGGACCTTGTTGTCGACGATGCTGGCCAGGCGTTCCTCGATCCCATAGTGGGAGAAGACGGGCAGTTCGTCACGGTGCAGGCTGATGGCTCCGCTGATCTCAGGCATGAAGACCTGGGCAAAGGCGCGGGCCTCGTCGTAGAGATCCTCCTGGTCAATGACTACCGATTCGACATCGGTTGGTACCAGGTCGCGCAAGGTGCGCAGGATCACGTCGCCTTCCTGGTAGAGACAGGCTGGGGCCTTGACACGCGCGGCGCGGGCTTCGATCTCGGTCCATAGACGGCGCAGGTATTCGAAATCAAGGGCGATCTCGTCATCGCTGCAGGTGACGGCGGCAGTGCGTACGATCAGGCCGAACTGCTCGGGGATTTCAAGATGCTTGATGGCGGCCCGCAGGCGCTCGCGTTCGCAGCTGTCTTCGATGCGCTTGGAGATGCCGCCGCTGCGGCCCTTGTCGCGGACCAGTACCAGACAGCGACCGGGCAGGGAGATGAAGCCGGTCAGGCAGGGGCCCTTGTCGCGGATGGCCTCCTTGGTGACCTGGACCAGGATCTCCTGGCCCGGCTTGAGGAGTTTGTCGATGGGCGTGTTGGCGTCGCGCTCGCCATGATCGATGTCATCGACATGGATGAAGCCGTTCTTGCCGCCGCCCAGGTCGATGAAGGCGGCATCAAGACTGGGCTCGACGTTGGCCACCTTGGCCTTGTAGATGTTGCCCAGATGTTGGGCATCGGGGGTGGTGCGTTCATGGATGAGGGCCTCCAGGTTGCCATCGCGCACCAGCGCGACGCGCATTTCCTGGTCATCCAATACGTTCATGAGGACATGGACAGCCATGTGCTCGCTCCTTGACGTTGTGGCCCGCTGAGCGCATGCATCGGCATACGACCTGGGCCAGACCTGCGATCGTCACGACCGGGGTCAGTGGTGTACTGTGGGATTGGTCTGGTTGTCCTGACGGCGCACAGCCACCGTCGAACATGAAGCCGATTCTACCGCAATGGGGATCCGGCTTCGGACGCGGGCATCGGCCCAGCGTCACCATCGCTGTGGCCAACCACAACGACGCAACAAGTCTATGGGGCCGGCAGGCTTTACAAGCGGCGAAAGCCGGCCAGCAGGCGCTCTCCATCAGCGGGGTCGGGGGTTACCCGTTGCAGGCCGGCAGGTGCGTAGCCGAGACGGGCGGCGGCATCACAGCAGCGGGCGGCTTCTTCGTCCAGGTACGAGGGGCCCTTGTAGAGCACCAACAGACCCCCAGGGGCCAGCAGACCCGCGGCCTCCCGCAGCAGCAGACTGGCATCGGCCACGGCTCGGGCACAGACCCATCCCTGGCTACGGCGTAGTTGTGGATGGCGGGTCGGCGCTTCGGCGGCGCGCAGATGATGGGCCCTCACCCGAGGACCGATCAGCCCGGCGGCAGCGCTCAGAAAGGCGGCCTTGCGGCGGCGATTGTCGATCAGGGTCCAGCGACTGTCGGCCAGCCACAGGGCCAGGGGCAGGCCCGGATATCCGCCGCCGGAGCCGATGTCCAGGCAGGGCTGGCGACCGTCAGGAGCCAGGCAGCCGTCTCCGGCAAATACCGTCAGGGCATCGAGTACATGGCGGGCAAGATAGGATCGGGCATCGCTCAGGCGGGTCAGGTTGCACCACGTGTTGACCCCGGCGAGATGACCGTAGAGGGCCTCCAGGATCGGGCGCTGGGCTTGCGGGTCGGCGATGCCCAGGCTCCGGCATCGCTCCACGAACCAGCGCCAGTCATCCTCCGGGAAGGGGCGAGGGGGATGGTCGGCCGGATCAACAGATCCATTGGCAGGTGTCGGTGGATCGGTCGTCATGGGGCAATGCCCTTGTTGGCCCGTCGCTCAGCAACAAAGGCCAGGGCCCGTTCGGCCTGGTCATTGATGATCAGTTCAGGTGGAAAGTCGACCGCTGCCAGGGCCTGGCGGGCTTCGATGTCACGACCGACCTCATTGATCATGTGGGCATCACTGTTGATGACGACCCGGCACTCAGCCGCCATGCAGGCACGGAGCATGTCGTGCATCATGGCTTCGGGAATGCGCTGGAGATGGAGCTTGGAATTGTTGACCTCCAGGGCCACTCCTCGCGCTGCTGCGGCCCTGGCCAGGGTCAGAAAGTCGAGAGGAAACTCCACCGCCGTGGGATGGGCGATGATATCGATGGCCGGCTGGGCGGTGATGGCTGCGATCACGATGGCGGTGTTGCGCTCGGCCCCTAGGTCGCGAGGGATGGTGCCGTGCAAGCCAAACAGCACGATATCCATGCGCGGGAGATGATGGAGCGGGAGATCGCTATCGCCCTCCAGACCACGAGGATTGGCCTCGATGCCCTTGAGCAGGCGGATGCCGGGCAGGGGGTCATGCAGGCGTTGGAAAAAACCGCCGGTCAGACGACCGCCGCCATCAGTGCCGTGATCGGTGATGGCCAGGGCGGCCATGCCCAGTTCCCGGGCCCGGGTCAACAGCTCCAGGTGGCTGTGCAGGCCGCAGTTGCTCAGGAAGGAATGGCAGTGGAAGTCGACCGGTATCATCAGGGTCTCCGTCAATCTCAGGTTCCGGTTAGGGATGGTGGCATCTGGCCGGGCCTCAGGATGCTTGGCAGGAGGGCTCGGGTTTGGGGTGCTGCGGGTCGAGCAGGCAGGGCAGAAAGGCCCGTTCCCAGGCCTGGGCCTGGGCCACAGCGGCGAAGCGATGCTCCAGGGAACGGAAGCGGGGACCATGTCTCATGCGTCGTCCTAGGCCGGGTCGGCACTGTTGGCGATGGTGGCAGTATTCGTGATGGATGACCAGTTCCAGAAAGCACTGGGCGATCCAGGGCTGTCCCAGGCGGGGATGGATGGTGATGCGGGGCGGTGGTCCGGGTCGATAGGTGCCGAAACGGATGCTGCGTAGGCGCCGCCCTGCCGCCGCCGCCCGTGACCAGGATACCGGCACTGGTGGCACATCATGGTGGTAGCGCTGATAGACGGCCTCGGCGATGGCGTACAGATTGACCGGTCCCGGGCCGAGCGTCGGCAGGGCTGCAAGCTGTGGGTCGAGCAATGGGACAGGCTTGGGCGTGGCGCTTGACAGGGTCTCAAAGAGGTGATGCATGTGCTGGCGTAGCAGGGGATAGCGGCCATGGCCGCGGCGGTGAATGAACCGGGTCAACTCCGGCAGCAGTTCGGCAATCAGCAACTCGGGACGGATCGACAGGACCAGGTGGCCATCGCGTGCGCTCCGCAGGCTGACCAGGGTCTGGCGGTTGCGGTTGCAGCGTATGCGCAGGCCGGCAACAGAGGCGCTGAGGATGGCGCTGATCTGTTCAGGGCTGTCCGGTAATGCCAGTGTTGCGGAGCTGCTGGCTGAGATCTCAGATGGGGCCGGGGGGACGATCATGGAAATAGGATGGTCCCCAGGCGCAGGTGGGTGGCTCCCTCTTCGATGGCGATCTCGTAGTCGGTGCTCATGCCCATCGACAAGCCGGGCACAGCATGGGTTTCAGCCAGGGTCCGCAGGTCGGCAAAGGTGCGTCGTACCGTGCCGTCATCACCGCTGCCACGGATGTCAGGCGCCATGGTCATCAATCCGACCACATTCAGGGCGTCCTCATGGGTCCGACAGGCGTCGAGCACGGCTGGCAGGCCCTGTGGCTCGACCCCGGCCTTGCCGGCTTCGTGCGAGGTGTTGACCTGCACAAACACCTCAAGGCGACGTTCCAGACGTCGACAGGCCTCAGCCAGACGGCGCACATGCCTGATGTCGGCCAGGGCATGGAGGCTGGTGCAGTATGTCGCCACGGTGGTCAGTTGCCGACTCTGGACCCGCCCGATATAGGCGAAGGCGCTGTTCGGGGGTGCCACCGCATGCATCAGGCGCAGATGCTCGACCCGGTTTTCGCCATAACAGTGCAGGCCGGCCGTCGCCAGGGCTGGTAATATCGCCGGGTCCTGGTTCTTGGTGACGGCGATCACCTGGGGCCTGTCAGCCCGACCTGCCCGCTGACAGGCCGCCACGATCCGTTCGTGCACCATCGCCACCCGTCCGGCAACGGTCTCTGCTCCATATCCTCCAGCCATCATGGACATCATGCTACCAGGGCCAGGGCCAGGGCAATGGCCGCCAGCTCGCTTCCTGTGCGCTAGGAGTCTGTAAGGGATAGAGTGTTGCCGTATTGGGTCCGAACTCGTCTCAAACCACTGCCCACCCCAAACCCACCACGGAGCACCGGGCCTTGGCCCGCACCGACCGGGTTTGGCGATCTTGCCGTTCTTTAGCGCAGCGGGCGTGAAATATTCCGGCATGGTCTCACGCAGAGAGCGCAGAGATCGCCAAGGCCCTGCGGGCGGCACGGCTGGGGCCTGCGGATATCCTGCCGGCCCCGGCCGCCGCCTAGTTCACCCGCCCCGGTACAGCTGTCCGGGGTTGTCGCCGGGGCGTAGGGGGAGGAGGTGGTAGATCAGGCGGTGGCGGCCGGCGGTGATGCGGTAGTGGGGCAGGGTGTCGGGGCCGCAACTGCCGGTGCCCAGGCCGCGCTGGGCGAGTGGTCGGTGGACCGGATCCGGTCTACCGCCTGGGCCACGGCCAATCGATCGCGGTGCGCAGATCAGGGCAGCACAGGGTAGCGCCAGCGCTCAGGAGCTGGGGCTGGCTCAGACTGGTCTGCACGCCGATGACCGGCATGCCAGCGGCCACTGCGGCGGCGATCCCCAGGAGGGAGTCCTCGACGACCCAGGTGCGGGGATGATCTTCGGAAGCGATGCCCAGGCGATCGGCGCCGAGCAGGTAGGGGTCTGGTGCGGGTTTGGGACGTGGGCTGTCTTCCAGACCGATGATGCAGTCCACCGGCAGGGCCAGGGCGCGGACCGTGTGGCGCACGAAATTACGTGGGGCGTTGCTGACGATGGCGCAGGGCAGGTGGTGGTCGTGCAGACGGGTCAGCAGCCCGATGGCTCCCGGCAGGGGGGTTGGGGTGGAGGCCGCGTGTAGCAGCAGCCACAACTTGCGGGCGGCCAAGTCCTCGGCCAGGTGATCGCTGCCGGCCTGATGGGCCAACCAGCCGGCGACGTTGTCGGAACTGGCCCCGCTGTCGTGTTCAGCCGGGAACGATGGCGGTGGTTCGCGACCGAGGATCTCACGGCAGGCCTGCTGCCAAGCCTGCTGATGGGCCTGATGGCTGTCGACCAGGACGCCGTCGAAGTCGAACAACGCTGCGACCGGGGCCTGCTCAGGATGGCGTGACCAGGTCGGCGTCATGTTGTTCAGCTCCCGGGAGTTGAGACAAGCCCTGTCTGGCCTGCAATCCGGCGTTGATGAAGCGGCTGCGCAGGGCCCGTGAGGCCATGTCGATGAGGCATACGGCAACGATGATCATCAGGATGATGAAGCTGACCTCTTCCCAACGGTGGGCGCGGATGCGATCTGAGAGCTGGAAGCCGATGCCGCCGGCACCGACGATGCCGAGGATGGTGGCAGAGCGGACGTTGGATTCGAACATGTACAGGGCGTTGGTGAGCATTACCGGCAGGACCTGGGGCAGGATGCCGAAGCGGATGACCTGTAGGCGATTGCCACCGCTGGCTCGAACACCTTCGCCGGGGTGGCGATTGCTGTCCTCCACGGCCTCGGCGAAGAGCTTGGACAGGGTGCCGATGTCGCTGCTGGCGATGGCCAGCACCCCGGCCAGGGGGCCGAGCCCTACGGCCCGGACATACTACCTAGGCGGCTGCAAATGTAACTTCCT
>SLQH01000305.1 GCA_007131555.1 Planctomycetota bacterium
CGGCCTCGGCATTCGGACTCTGGAAGCCCACGTCATAGATGTGGAATCCCAGGTGCATGATGCGTCGCTCCAGGTGCAGGTAAGGGAAAGTCCCGTCAACCGGCAGGTTGGGCGCCAGTTTGACCACACCCACCAGCATCAGCGGGGCCACTTCGCCTGCGCCGCGCGCCATCGCCAGAATCATGCCGGTCATGATGCCCGGCATGGCGCGGGGCAAGACGATACGCTTGATGGTCTGCCACTTGGAGGCCCCACAGGCATAGGAACCCTGACGCATCGAGCCCGGCACTGCGGCCAGGGCCTCCTCGGTGGCAACAATGACCACCGGCAAGGTCAACAGGGCCAGGGTGGCCGAGGCCCACAGCAAACCACCCTTGCCGAAGGTCGGTGAGGGCAGGCGCTCCTCGTAGAACAACCAGTCTATACCGCCACCAACGATGTAGCAGAAGAAGCCCAATCCGAACACGCCAAACACGATCGACGGCACACCGGCCAGATTGTTGATGGCGATGCGCACTGCCGACACCAGCGGGCCGGCCTTGGCATATTCGCGCAGATACAGGGCCGCCAATACGCCCAAGGGCACCACAAAGATGGTCATGATCAGACTCATGGTTATAGTGCCAACGATGGCCGGCCAAACGCCGCCCTCGGTATTGGCTTCGCGAGGATCATGAAACAGGAACTCACGCCAACGCGACAGGTAGATGCCGATACGGGCCATGAAGCCGACCCGGTTGGCGGCATAGCCGCGCACCACCTCAGCCACGTGCTGATGTTTGATCTGCCCCTGAGCGGTCTCCAGCACCAGGACATAACGCTCATTCTCGGCCCGCAAGGCCCGGATATCGGTCATCAGATCCTCGTACCCTGATACCGCCGGCAACGAATCATGCATCACGGCAATCGCTGTAGTCAGCACGCGGGACAGTGGTTCCGCCAAACGCGGCGCCCCGATGGCGGAAAAACGCTCTGCCAATCCACCTGACATCTCAGTCATGGCGTCCTCGGCCGCGTCAACCGCCTCTTCATCCATGACCAGGACATTGAACTCGGTCAGGGTCCGGACCTCGGCCTCAATCTGACGCAGATCAATCTCACGAGCGGTTCCCCGCAAGGCTGGCCGTTCTCGTTGACGACGATAGTCAAGCCAGGCAGCCAGCAGACGCAATCGCTGTTGCTCCAGATTGCGATTGACCCGACCAATATCATAACGCTCCAGGCTGAAACGTTGCCAATGGCGCCGCCGAACCTGGGGATGATGCTGCTGAAAAGCTCTCCAGCTCTCCTCGGGACCTTCGGCAACCACCTCGCCATCAATCAGGAACTGACTGGGGATGCCGTAGAAACGCCCCCATTCCATGCGCTCCAGGATCACCGCCCATTCTGGATGCTCCTGGTCCTTGATCAGGAAATCGCTGACCCAATGATTGCGGGTCTGGGTCAGCTCATAGTTTTCAGTACGGATCAGTACGCGTTCGGCAATGCCCTGGTTATGCTCGATATAGGCTCTCGCCTGATCCTGAAGGTGTTCAGGAAGGGCCTCAACCACCCTCTCTTCAGGAGCAAAGATGCCAGTACGGTTTATTTCACCAAGAAACACCTGATCATCATGAGTGCTGACCTGGACGATCCGCTTGGGCCAGAAGGTGCCGGTGCCGCGCAGGAGGACGAAGGCCAGCATGCCGATGATCATCGCCACACACACCGCCAGCAGACCGCCGGTGAGCCACACCAATGATTCGCCGTGGGCATAATAGCTGCACCCAGGACCGAGAGGACGCTGGCGACGGACTCGACCAGGTTCGGACTTGGCGACGCTGTCTTCAGAGCTGGATTGATTCACAGTTCAAAGGCCTTTTTGCGATAGTGGAGTCGAATGGATTCAGCGATGGTATTGATGATGAAAGTGAGCACAAACAGCACCAGACCGGCCAGGAACAAGATGCGGTAGTTGGTCGAATCCTTGACCGCCTCCATCATCTCAACAGCAATATTCGCCGACAGGGTCCGGAAGCCGCTGAAGATGTTCCACTCCATGATGGGCGTGTTGCCGGCCGCCATCAGCACGATCATGGTCTCGCCCACGGCCCGGCCGAAGCCGATCATGCAGGCCGAGAACAGGCCGCTCATCGAGGTCGGGATGATGATCCGCACCGCTGTCTGCCAGGGTGTGGCCCCGGCTCCCAAAGAGGCCGAACGCAGGGATTCGGGCACCGCGCCCATGGCATCATCGGCGATGGTATAGATGATGGGAATGACGGCGAAGCCCATCATGATGCCAACGATCAAAGCGTTACGCTGTACGTACTGGTCGATGTACGAACCACGTGGGTCACCGATCATGCTGGCCACCGCCGACAGCAGCAGGGCGATGACCAGGGCAATCACAATACCGACCAGGATCTTGGCCCCATCGGCAAGCGCCAACCGTGACCAGGTCCAGGACTGCGACCAACGCACCATCAAGGGGTTGACATACAGGGACATCAGCACCGTGGTGACCAGGACCGACAGGGGGAAGAACAGCAGCAGCCAGCCACCGACTGCACTGCTGATGTACTCTGGGGTCTGACCGACTCCAGGAAACTCCTGACGATGGGCGCTCAACCAGGCCCGCATGCTGTATTCGACCCGTGGCACCATCTCCCCAGCAGCATTGGGCACCAGATCACCGGGGTAGGCCACCCAGAAGAAGGTCCGCTCCAGCAACGGCCCCAGGACGGCGGCCAGGCCCAGACCCAGGGGCAGGCCGAGCAGGAGCACGATCCAGAACCGGTACCGGTTGCACAGCCGACGCTGTATCACCGGCATGGCCTGAGCGGCCAGACTGAGGATCACGAAGGCGAAGGGTACGGTCAGGAGGGCCATAAGGACCGCCGGGACCCGGAACTCGACGAACTGGGCCAGGACCAGACCGGCCAGGAAGCCCAGCACCACCGACGGCAGGCTGGCCATCATCTCAATGGTCGGCTTGACCACATTGCGCACCTTGGGATGCATGAATTCGCTGGTGTAGATCGCCGCCAGCAGAGCCACCGGCACGGCGAACAGCATGGCAAACAAGGTCGCTTTGACAGTGCCGAAGATCAGAGGACGGAGGCTGTACTTGGACTCGAAGTCATCAGTACCGCCGGTTGACTGCCAGGTGTAGGTCGGAGTGGCATAGCCCTCATACCAGACCTTGCCGAACAAGGCCCTGAAGGAGGTCTCGGGATGGCGAGGATTGATCTGCCAGGAATGGAACGACCTGCCAGCAACCACCAGTATCCCCTCATCGCGTGGGTTGAGGGCCACGGCAATGATCGCCTCGTCACCAGCGCTGGTCTCTCCTAGGAACTTCTCGTTGGTGAGATTGAACAAGCGTATTGCACCATCTTCATGGCCGACCACCAGGATGCGCTTGCGCTGTGACGTGGTCAAACTGCGCACCGCCCCGCGCCCCTCTCCTGAGAGCGTTTGCACATGGCCCAGCGTTACCCCATCATCGGTGGCGATGGTCTGGGCCTGCTCGACATAGAAGGTGTTGCGCCCACCGGCTGCATCACTGCGACGTTGAAACTCATTGGGGCGATCCTCACGGTATCGGAAGAATCCCCGAACATCTCCGTTACTGTCCCCGACCAGCAGGGTGGTCTTGCCGATCATGAAACCGATCGCCGTCACCTGGCCGCCATCAGCGGGACTGATATCAATGGTTTCAACCAGGCCCATGGTCTCGGCGGTACGGGTATCATAGCGTTGCAAGACCCCGGCCTCTCGCCAGATGGCGTAGACGTTGTCTCCCAAACCAGTCAGCAGCAGGTCATCAGGCACGCCAAGGCCCTCGGGCAGGGCCATCGGGACGTCGACACCGCTGGAGGTATAGGTCAATTCACCAGTCATCAGATTGCGCCGGCTGGACAGACGCAGCAGACGCACCCGGCCATCGGCGGTCATGCTGACAATGGCCGGACGTCGCTCGACAGCCACATGATCAAGATGGGTCACCGGTTGATCAGAGCCGGTTGACACCGGGTCCTGCATCTCGACCTGCAAGGTGACATGACGCAACTGACGTTCCGGCGTCATCTGCACCAAGCCATCCTCGTAGACCGCTACTTCTCCGATATCCAACTGGCGGAGCGAATCAGGAACCTGGGGATCATTATCGTCGAGGAACGACAGTCGAAACCCGATATCACCAAAGCCGACCGTACCATCATCGTATCCAACAGCGATCATGGTCCCACGCTGGGGGAACGATATCGCCGTCACCTGGCGACCAGGGCTGGCCAGACTGGCCTCATCAATCAAATGACCATCAGCAAGGCGAAACTTTCGCACTATGCCGTCTTCGAAGGCCGCCCAGCCCATCAATTGGTAGTCATCCGACTCCAGATGGATGAGATCGTGGGCTTCTTCCTGGGACCAAGCGACCGCAGAGATAGTCGGCTCACTGACCTCAGCTGAACGGAACAAGGGGATGACCACCGAAACCAGAAACACACACATGCCGACCACGGCAACAATGGTTCCCAGACCACCAATGGTGATCAGAGTTCGAGCCAGGCCATCTTTGAAACGAATCGACCAAGGCGTGCGACGATTGCGACGGTAGCCGGTAAAGGAGGCCTCGGCCCGATCACAGTTGTTGGTGACATCCTGAGACTCTGGACTGGACATGCTGATCCTGATTGATGAAGGTGCCTGTCGCAGCTCGATGCCACGACACGAAGGACAGGAAGGACGTCGCCGATGATGAACAGCATGCGGCGACCTTCGTGTCCTTCGCGAGAGCAAAACGGTCTCTCGCAAAGGGACGAGCGCAGGTGACAGAGATGTTTTCGGTGGCTGGGAACCGGAGGGCCTGCACCCCCAACGCTCCCGGAATGATGATGTTCGCTGGTGCCGGATCCCGGCACCAGCTCATCATCAACAGGTCAGCGGATGCCAACCGATTCGAGGGCGCGGCGGGCAATGCCGGCACCGACCGGGAAATAACCATCGCGGACCACATCCAGCTGGCCCTGCTTGCTGAAGATGTAGCGGATGAATTCGCGACGCACAGGGTCCATCTGGCTACCAGGGCGATGATTGACGTAGACGTAGAGGAAACGCGCCAGGGGGTACTCACCGGAGGCCACCTCATCACCGGTGGGAGCGACAAAGCGCTGACCGGCTTCAGAGGCCAACGGAACCGGCCGCACATCAGCAGTGGCATAGCCGATGCCGGAGTAGCCGATGCCATTGAGTTCGCTGGCCACACCCTGGATCACCGCCGAGCTGCCCGGCTGTTCCTTGACGGCGTCGCTGTAGTCACCACCGAACAGGGCGACGTTCTTGAAGAAGCCGTAGGTGCCAGAGGCGCTGTTACGGCCATAGAGGCTGATCGGCTGATTGGCCAAGGAGCCGGTCATGCCGACCTGGCCCCAGCGGGTCAAGGCAGCGTTGGCGCCACCGCGACGGGTACTGGAGAAGATGGCGTCAACCTGCTGCAGGGTCAGCCCCTCAATGGGATTGTCCTTGTTGACGAACACCGCCAGCATGTCGACCGAGGTCGGCAGGGCGATGGGAGGATAGCCGAAACGATTCTCAAAGTTGTCGTTCTCACGACCACGGAAAGCCCGGCTCATGGGGCCAAGATGGGCGGTGCCCTCAATCAGGGCTGGAGGCGCGGTGCCGGAGCCCTTGCCTTCGATCTCAATCTGGACGTTGGGGTAGAAGCGCAGAAAGCCTTCCGCCCACAAGGTCATCATGTTGTTCATGCTGTCAGAGCCGACGCTCTTCAAATTGCCGGCAATGCCGGGCACCGGGGTGTATTCCGGCAGATCAGGGTCGACCTCGACAGCGGCCAGAAGGCCGAGGCTGGCGACCGCCAGCACGGCTACGGCGCAGCGGCTGATGGTGGTGGACAAGGGAAAGGACATGGTCTCTCCTTATGAGACGGGGTGAAGGTGATGATCTAAATCACGAATGATGGATGGGATTGTACCGGCCTTCTTCAATCAGGTATAAGCCGACTGTAAAGATTCGATGAAGACAGTGGCTGTAGAAGGTTGGTCGTCCCCTGACAGAACCCGAACCGAGGCCGGGCCAGAAAAAGAAAACCCCCTTGCCGCAAGCTTTCAGGGACCGGCGAGCAAGGGGGGGAAAGGGGCCGAAGCCCCGTGATCAGAAGTTCAGCTGGTGCTGCAGTCGAACGATAGTCTTGTCAGCATCACCCTTATCGGCACTCCAATGGGTCACCGCGAAATTGAGCTTGTTGTTGTGGCCCTTGATGTAGTAGTTGAGGCCAGCATCAACCTGGAACCCGCTATTCACAGCCTCGAAACTGGGGAGGCCAGTGGGATCGTCATCACCAAAGTCGATGTAGCTCAGGCGCAGGGCTGGTTCGACCACATGACCGCTCTCCAGGGGGATGGCGTAACCGCCCTGGACCGAGAAGATCATCTGGTCATCAATGTCGCTATCGCCCCAGGTCCGCATCACAAAATCGGCGTTGGCAGTGATGTTGTTGAAGTGGACATTGTAATCAATGCCGAACTGGACGAAGTCAGTGTCATCATTGCCGTCATCATCGGTACGCAGACCGACCTCAATGCCCAAGACGTGGCCGAAGCCTTCCTTGCCAAGCATCGACTCGGTGCGGCGCATCTTCCATTCCTCATTGAGCGAGGTCTCGGCACGAGCACTGAACCACAAGGCATTGCCATTGGCGTCCTGCAGATCGACACCCAATTTGACCATGGGATGCGTCATGACGTAGCTCAGACCGATACGACGCGGACCGCTGAGAGCCGACGCAACCCGGTTGGTCGGAAACAGCATCCGACTGGAGCTGTCAATGTCGCCAGCACAGAAGAACGGCTTGTCGAGACCAAACTTGAAGGTGTGGGTCATATCATCGGATTTGACGGCATGCGACACCCAGGCGTAGCGGACGGCGAAATCGGCGGTCATGTTGTTGTTGGACTCACCGGTGAGGCGCCCCAGGTTGTCACGCATCAGAGTCAGATTGAAGCGGGTGTCATCCTGGTAGCTGCCGCTGACGCCAAAGCGAACACGCCGCAGATACATGTTGAACTGGTCGGCATCATCAGTTGCAGTGCCACTAAGGCTGGCATCGTCGCCGGCCGCATTGGACACATCGGCGAACTCAACGCGCGACTGCAGACGCAGACCAACGCGCAACTTGACGTCATTGCCGACCGATATCTCGGAGGCGGTGAGAGAGGGCATCGCCGCGGCCACCATGGCCAGCGAGGGAACGAGATATATCAGCTTCATGCGTGCTCCTTTGTTGAATGCATGGGGTGCTGGTGATGCGCGGCAGTATACCTCCTTTCGTAAAGATCATGATGATGAAACGATGAAGATCCGATGAAGATGTGGCCCTCAATCCGGCCCGTGATCACGCATGGCAACCCGCATGTGGATGTCATGAACCTAAATCCGGCTGTTGGCTTTAGGCTGGAGGCTTTAGGGTTGCTCTACAAGGCGATATAGACAGATTCGGACTTTCACCCAGAAGGTGAACCGATTCTGTA
>SLQH01000044.1 GCA_007131555.1 Planctomycetota bacterium
CGCCAACGACCTGCTGGCAACCTGGGATGACGACAGTTTCGGGATGTTCCTGCTGGGCGCAGCCGGGGATGTCCATCCCTGGCTGGCCACCCAGGACGATCCCCGGGCGGTCCACAGCGTGGCCCGGGCGGCGGCCGCCCAGGTGGCCCTGGTAGCCGACAGCGGTGGCCGCCGTCAGGTGCCGACCCAGCTGGCCTGGGCCACGACGACCTGCACCATCGCCGCCGCCGAGCTGGACCTCATGGCCTGGCGCTGGGGTACGGTGGTGCTGGTGGCGGCTCCGGTGGAATTGTTCGCCGGCCTGGCGGCCAGTCTGCGGGCCCGCTGTGCCAGTCCTCTGATGATCATCAGCAATGCCAACGGCTGGACCGGCTACTGGGCCCCGGCGGCGGCCTATGACCATCCAGACTATGAACTGGAGGACGACCCCGCCTGGGGCCGTGGCCGCGGCGATGGCGAGCGTCTGGTCGAGGCCCTGGTGGAGTTGATCGCAGGGGTTTGAGTATTGTGCATCTGGCTTGGGGTGCTATTCAAGCTGATAGGCGCAGTCAGGGCCTGTTCGCCGTCTGGATGAAAGCCCGGATTTGTCTATATCGTCTTGTAGAGCAACCCTAAAGCCAAGAGTCGGATTGAGCATCACGACCGCACGGTCGCTGCCGATGGCGCTTGGGCCAGCGTCCGCCGGCGCTATGCTCCCCCACACAGATGCGTCGTTTCCTGGTTCCGGATCTGGATGGTGACACCGTTGACCTGCCGGTCGACGAGGCCCGTCACGCCCTGCGGGTGCTGCGCTTGCGTATCGGTGATGCCCTGATCCTGGTCGATGGCCAGGGAGGCTGGGCCGAGGCCGTGATCGAAGTGGTCGACGGCAAACGGGTGCGCTGTGCCATCACTGCCCGGACTGTCTGTCCGCCGCCCACTGCCGCCGCGTTGACCTTGGCTGTCGCAGCGCCCAAGGGGGGGCGTTTTGATGATCTGGTGCGGGCGGTCACCGAGTGTGGAGTGGGTCGCATCGTGCCGTTGCGCTGTGCCCGGGTCAGCCGGGTGCCAGATGCTGCCCGGGCCCTGCGGGTGGCCTGTGAGGCGATCAAGCAATGTGGGCGCTGTGACCTGCCAGAGTTCGGCCCGGTGTGGGATATCGACACACTGGTACGACGCCCAGAGCCGTGTATCATCGCCGATCCGCAGGGAGCTGCGCCTTGTCCTGGGCCGCGTCGGCCGACGATCCTGGTGATCGGTCCCGAGGGGGGCTTCACCGATCAGGAGCGGGAGCGCTTGTTGGCCAAGGGGACGGCGGTGCGTCTGGCTGACACCATCTTGCGCATCGAAACTGCGGCGGTGGCCGCTTGTGCGGTCTGGACCGCCTACTGGGAGCATCATGGCTGAAGACGCGACGGTTGCGGCGCCGGTACCCAAGAAGGCCTTCACCTTCACCGATGATGGCTGTCGGACCGAAATCCGTCTCGGCATCCTGCTGATTCTGGCGGCGGTCTTCGTGTGGTTGTGGTTGGGTCCGCGCTGGTCGGCCGGGCTCTATTTTCTGGGTCTGCCCCTGGTGTTGCTTGGTGTGCCCCTGCATGCCCGTGATGCCCGCCGGGCGGCCCGGCCAGGGTATCCCCTCAAGCTGGGTCTGATCTTGACCATCGGGGCGATCCTGATGTGGCCCGATCTGCTCTATCGTGAAATGGTTGGTGGTCCCCTGCAGGTCCAGCCCATGGCTCCCCTGCTCCTGGTGGCAGGGCTGTGGATCCTGGCGTGGTGGCCGGTGGCCCGGCGTTCTGAGACCCGTCAGGAGGAACAGGGGTGAAACCGCTTGAGAAGCGCGAATTGCTGATCTGGGGTGGGATGACCGCGCTGGTCCTGCTGCTCGTCAATGGCTGGGTCCTGTCTGGCAAGGCCCAGCAGGTGCGGGCCGACGAAAGTCGCTTGCAGACCGCCTATGACGAATACCACCGTCACTATGGCGATGCCGTCAGTGAGAGCGCGATACCGGTTGACGAAGCCCTGGTCGCCTATGCCACTGCTCGTGATGCCCAGTTGGCGGCCTTGCGGGTGGTGGAACTAGGCATGCTGGGTGGAACCGGGTTTGATCGCCGCCAGCTTGATGATCGCCTCAGTGCCGAACTGATCGCCGCCTTGGGGCCGATCTTTGCTGATGAACTGGCTCGGGCTCCCGGCATGGATGGAGCCGATGATCGCGCCGTGGCCTTGTTCCTGGTCCAGAGCCTGCAACAGTCGCGGGCCCGGTCCATCGCCCGCGAATTCGTGGCTGATGGGCGGATGGTCGATTTTTCCCGTCCGGTCTCCTACAACGCTGCCGGCACCCTGGTCGGCAATACCCATACCCGGCTGCTGCGGCGGGCGGCGACGGCCATGGTCGCCTTTCCGCGACCCGAGCGCCTGCCCTTGCAGGGGGCCGGGGCCATTGCGGTTGGCGATGATCCCGGTGCCGCCGCCGAACGCAGCCTGCAGATGGCGGAGGTCTGCTGTTATGCCACCCTGACTGATCTGGTGCTTGAGGTCTTTGAGTTCGGCGATGAGCACCGCCGCATCACCGACATCTCGACTGGCGGGGCGGCTGTCCGTCGCAGCAGTCCTGATGGTCGGTATGCAGTGGTGGGGGCGTCGATGAGTCTGGTGGCGGGCTATGAGGCCGTCAAGACCATCATGGAACGCCTCTATGGAGCCTATAACGGTCTGTTCGTGCGCCGTTTTTCCATGCGGCAGGACGGCGATAGCGGGGCCTTTGTCGTGGACCTTGAGGTTGGTCTGGTGATTCCCCATCATGACGAGTGGCAACTGTCGCCGTGGCCACAGGTCGATGCACAGCCTGCAAGTGGTCACGGTGAGCGCAGTCGGCCATCCCGCCCGGCGACGCGTCCTGGTACACGGAGACGATGAGCATGAAGCCGACCCCGCAGATGATCGTCGCCGGAGTCCTGGTCCTGATGGCGGCCTGGCTGACCCTTCCTCGTCTGCTGTCCTGGCCGCGTTCCTACGACACCAGTCGTCAGGAATTGCGCATGGTGCCGCCAGATGATACGGCGGTGACTGATGCGGTGACGGTGTTCGGGCCGGTCATTGATGGCGCTGATGCAGACCGTCGCATCAACCCCTTCACCCTGCGTGAAGAAGTGTTGGTGCACCGGGTGCGCATTGGTGAGCCACCGCCGCCGCCCTTGGTCTTGCCCGATATGCCGGCCATGCCCTTCAGAGAGCGAGGAGGGGAGCCATGAAGCCGCATATTGCCATCGGCATCATCCTGGGAGCGCTGCTGTTGCTGGCCTCGCCGGCAATGGCCCTTGATCTGCCGCGCATGGTGCTGGTGCCTCATGACACTCTGTACCTGAGCGACAACAGCCCGATCTTTGGCACCATTGTCGAAATCGATGCGGCGACTGGCGTCATCACCTTCCAGAACCTGGGTGAAAGCTTCACCACCAATTACCGACGCGGGCAATGGCTGCGCTACGAGCACAAGCGTTTGCAGGATGCCACCATCCGCAAACGGGGTGAGATCCTCCTGGCGGCCCCGCCTGAGCATGAGTCTGATCTGTTGTTGACCCTCAATTGGGGTCTGGAAGAGGCGGCCAAGGAGCGCGAACGCGGCGATGATGAGCGGGCCGATGCGATCATGGCGGCGGCACAGCGCTTGGTGCGCGATGCGGCTCTGGGGGGCTATGCCGGTAACGAACGGGTGGCCCGCCTGGCCCTCACCCTGCTGGCTGATGAACCGGAGATGGCTGAAGACCTGGAGACCATCATCCGGGCGGTCTTTGCTACGGTGCCCGGCTTTGAGCTGGGCTTCAGGATGCTGGCCGACCTGCTGGAGCGGCAGGGCCGTGAGCAGGATCTCCTGGCCTTGGCCCGACAATGGGTCGATCAATCGCGTTCCAGTATCGACGGCAACCGTCTGCTGGCTCGTCTGGTCGAACGTGGCGGTAATCTGACTGAGGCCCGTGATGCCTATAGTCGCCTCTATCTGCACCCTCGTGAGCCGGACCTTGCTTCCGGGGTGGCCTATGCCCGCTGCAATTTCCTGCTCGGCAGCCACACCCGGGCGGCCGAGATCGCTCGGGATGTCATGGAGGCCGGTAAAAGCCATCCTGATGTCCGCATCATCCTGGCCAGTGATCTGCTGCGCCGCAATGATGCCGCCCGTCTGCCGCGTATCCTGGAATTGCTGGAAGAAGCCGTGTCGGCCGAAGCCGACGAGCGTCTGCGCAGCGTCGGTCTCTATAATCTAGGCCTGGCCCAATGGCGGGCCGGTGATGGTGCGGCGGCAGCCCAGACCTGGCGTCGACTGGGTGATCAGGCTGCGGCGGTGGGTCTGGCCATGGTGGAACGACGGGTGTTGCGGAGCCTGTCCGGTCTGCCTGCGGCCCTGGTCCCAGTGGCCCGCGAGGCCAATGCCGTTTTGCTGCTGGAGCAGGGGGACACCGAACGGGCCCGAGCCCTGCTGGAAGATCAGCGCTCGCGGCGTCATGCCTTTCTGCGCCATGTCGCCGATGTGATCGACAGTAATGGAGCCCCGGCGGCGGTCGCCGCCCTGGTGGCAGAGGACAGCGATGAAAGCCGCCGGTGGCAGTTGTATGGCCATATCCGTGGCGGCCGTCTGGATCAGGCCCGTGCTGTGGCCGACCGGCTCCCCGCCCACGATGGTTATGCCGCCGTGTGTCGTGTCTTCCTGGCTGCGGTCGACCGTGATGAGGACGAAGCCCGTCGGCTCTACCAGGCGGCGCTGCGTTCCGACAATCCACCGGCTGCCTATCTGGAACAGATCGCCCGTCAGTACGAACAGGAACACGATGCCATCCAGGTCATAGACTTCTCGGAGTGGGCCCCTGGCCATGTCCTGCGCGATGATTGGCGGGCCCACACCCAGGGTACCGGCATTGATGTCCGTCTGGATGGCACGGCCCTGGTCCTGGGGGGGCAGCAACGGCCGGTTGATCCTGCTGAGACCCGGGTCTGGACCACGGTGCCAGCCGCCTCACTGCGCCATGTCCAGGTCACCTGTGACCTGTCAGGCATCGCTACCGCCCATGCCGGGATTGAGGTTCGCAGCGCCGACGGCCGTCAGGCGGTGGCCCTGGCAGTGGATGCCGATGGGTCGCTGGTCTGGCGTGAGCGCCATGCCGATGGCTGGAGTGCATGGCAGTCCCTGACGACCATGTCAGGTGTGACAGTGACCCTGGCGTTGGAGCTGGATCCAGGCGCCACCCGGGTCTGGACCAGGGTCGCAGGTCGGCGCATAGCCTTGGGCGGGGCTCGTCATTGGTCCTCTGACATATTGCAGATCGGTGTGTTCGGGCTTGCTGATGCGGGTACCAACTGGCAATTGCGGGTTCGTGACATGACCATTCAGCAACGGGCCGGCACTGGTTCCCAGGGTGGCCCCCGGAGACGTCGGTGATGCGGAGGGCCGGGTGGTGCCTGCTGGCCTGTCTCAGCCTAGTCCTGGTTGCGGTGCTGTACGCCATGCTGCAGCGGTCCTCGCCAGGTGTGCTGTCAGCCTGGTTGCGCCCTGTCCCCAGGACCCCGGCGTCGATCCACAACACATGGTCATTGTCTTCGCAGTTGATGGCCGCTGAATCCCTTGAGGACAGCGCGGCATCACCAGTTGCTGACGATGTCATGGTGGATGTCGACCATCTGCCGGTTGCTGCCTACGATTGCGAGGCGCTTGAGATCGTGCTGCGGGCTCCACCTGGGGGCACCGTTGCCGCTTGGCGGGTGGCTGAGCAGGGGCTCCCGGTCGAGATCGAGCAGCGTGAAGATGACACCGTGATGGCCTTGCATCTGCCAACCATTCCGATCGGTCTGGGTCACCTGCATGTCATAGACGAGCAGGGCCGGACCGTCAAACGGATCGTCTTGATGCGTCCGGGTTACAACCTGCGCCTGGGTCGTGATGAGCGTGGACTGTTACGCAGTGGCGAGGATCCGGTGGTTCTGGTGCTGGCCCGGCGTGAGGCCCAGGCCGATCGTCGTTGGGCCTTGTTGCGGCGTCTGTTCCGCAAGGCCCCGGAACCCTGCACCGTGGTCCTGGAGGCCCCGGCGACCGATTGGGGCCAGTCGCCCCTGCTGGCCCAGATATCGGCTCTCGACCGCCTGCCGGTGGCTGGCCAGGGAGTGGTGGTCAAGGTCGACGGCAATGACGTCGAAGTGGGTTGGAAGCATCGTGACTATCGCAAGGTGCTGGCCTGGCTGGTCGAGGACCTGCGCCGTCGTGGAGTGCGACGGGTGGTCCTGGTCGAGCCGGTGGCGGTGATGGACGATGGCGAATCCCTGCAAGCCCTGCGTGAACAGGTCGTTGATGTTGCGCGTAGCTACCGGATCGAGATGATCGCCCAGCCGGGGCTTGGCGATCATCGCTACTGGCAGATATCTCCGGGCATCATCGGTCGCCGCCTCAATGCCGCCGGCCAAGACCTGTATCGCAGCCGCTACAGACCGGTGATGCAGGCGGGGCGCTGAGGCTTGGGGCCTGCAGTTGCGCTGCCCGGAGCGCCGAGCCGTCTGATGCAGGGTCAGCCTAAATCCGGCTGAAGGCTGTAGACTGGAGGTTTAAGGGTTGCTCTACAAGGCGATATGGACAGATTCGGACTTTCACCTAGAAGCAATGGTGTTCAGCAACTACGAAAAGCGGAACGGACTGAACAGAAACACTCTTTCTTCGTGTGCTTCGTGTACTTCGTGCTCTTCGTGGCGAAATCAGGTCAGACGTAAAGAGACGCAATACGTAATATGGATTTCTGACAAACAGGGCATCAAGCGTAGGAAAGTTTTTTGACCACGAAGGACACGAAGATCACGAAGGAATCCATGAAGACAACTATCCGGGTCTGATCAGGCCAGAAGGATCTGGTGTTGTGATGCTGTTGCTGAACGGCATTGCACCTACATTGCACCTAGGAGCCTGTAAGGAATAGACTGACACGTCGCCTTGCTTGACCTTTTCGGGCCCGGACTCGCCAATAAGCACTGCCCATCACAAAACCACCACGGAGCACCGGGCCTTGGCCCGCGTGCCGACGCGCGGCTGCCATGCTTTCGTCGAATACCAACCAGGACGTCGGCATGATGCCCGTTATACGGCCTGTAGATCCCGCGACTCATGATAATTTACGGCAACGACGCATGCAAGCGAGAGACAATAATGATGCCGCCTCCCTGACCTCTGCCCGTCTCAAAATCCTCCGCCCGCCAATGTACGCGGGCCAGGTAGTAGCGCCGGCTTCAGCCGGCACGGATGGCGGGCTTCAGCCCGCCGTTCCACCACCAAATACCAGATCCCTTTCATCAATCACCCACGGCATCCGTCCACCACCCTCCAGCCCTACCCCAAAACCACTGCCCATCACAAAACCACCACGGAGCACCGGGCCTTGGCCCGCGTGCCGACGCGCGGCTGCCATGCTTTCGTCGAATACCAACCAGGACGTCGGCATGATGCCCGTTATACG
>SLQH01000003.1 GCA_007131555.1 Planctomycetota bacterium
CGGAAGATTTCACGCCCGCTGCGCTCAAGGGCGCAGGGATCGCCAAGGAAAGCCAAGCACCTGCCTTCTTGGTCCTACTCCGCCGCCCGCAGGGCCTCTGCGCTCTTTGCGCTCTCTGCGTGAAGCAATGTCAGACCCAGCGCTCGCAGAACAGATCAAGGTTGTATCCTACACGACATCGTACAGCCTCGGTTTCGTTGATCACAATCCATGGTCGTTGCAACTACGATGATAACGCTGTTCGCTTCAGCCCTGCATGCCGGTACGGGCCAGGCCCTGTTCGGCAATGCCACACCATCCGCTGCCTATCTGATGCAGATGACGGTAGGCGACCATGGCGTCTTCGCGATGATGATAGCTTTCTGCCACCCAGGCCGCCAGGGCCTGCAGGTATTGCCCTTCCTTGAGCTTGACGATCGGGCCCCACACCGTCTCCCAGGTCAAGAATCCCAGGGCGTAGAAGGCCAATTGGGCCACAGCGGATACGTCAACGGCAGTGCGCTCAATACCTGGGCCATCAAGCAGGCGATAGCAGATCCGCATGTCCTCTTCAGCCTCGGCTTCATGACCAAGCCGGTGATGACAGGCGGCGCGCAGCAGGCGATATGGCGGCGTCAGGTCCTCTCCGGCCAGCACCTGACAGAGGATATCGGTACCGCCAAGACCAGCCACGGACAGCAGGTCCCGGACGCCCCGCCACCCGGACAACTGTTGACGCCACCGTTCGGTACGATCCTCGGTATCTGGCGAAACCGTCTGGAGGCGGCGCAAAAGATCAACATAGTCATGCTGCATGCGCAAGGACGGGACCGCAAAATTATAGCCCATCTCACGACAGGCGACGATGTGTTCAGCCAGGGCATGAGCCGCATCGCGAGCCTGCATGTCGAGGAGCTTGGCCGTATACTGACGCAGGGCATCATCGACACACCAGACCACCGTCTGCAACAACAAGTGTTCATCGGCAAAGCCCCGGATCAGATGGCGCAACAGCCCCAGGTCCTCGACCGTTGACTCGTCCAGCCCATCCTTGCGGATGCGTTCACCCAAAAGATCGACCACCCACAGGCAGAAACGGGACCGCACCAGATCCCCTGCCTCCTGGTACGACAGCACCTCGCGCAGTCCCCGGGCGATGGAACGACGGCCAGGATCGACGAGGATACGTGCCAATTCGTAGATCGCATCCTGGGCCAGGGGATGATCAAGGTGATCAGACAGGAAGTCGCGCAGCTCACGTTCGGCCTGACTACGATGCCCGGCCTCAAGAAAGGTCAGGCACAGCATGAAGCGGGCCTCGACCATCTCCTCGCTATCGCCATGTTCCGCCAGAAAGCGGCGGTAGAAGTCTATCGCCTGGGGAAACAGGTTCTGACGCAGCAGTTCGTTGGCGACATGAAAGCTGGGGACCATCAGCGGATTGCGGCGCTTGTCGACGGCAACCTGATGGACCACTATTTCACTATTGTAGGTTCCGATCGCCATCTGACGATGCAAAGGCCCCAGCAGAGGACAGGGATCACGCACCATCAGGGCGTCCTGGCCAGCAATCCGCAAGACCAGATTGGCCCCGACCGTCTCGACCTCCAGGCGGATATGCAGTTCCTCGCCTGATTCATGGGCGCTATGCGCAGCCACCCACGAGCGCATGGTCAACAGACGTGGACTGAAGATGTCATGATCACCCTGGTTCCGGCTGATGGTCAACCATTTGCCGTCATAGGCACCGACCCTGAAGGCGTACGAACCACTGGCTGGCATACCCCGCATGAAGATGCTGAACTCAGTTCCCGAACGCAGGGTCAAGTCGAGGGTCAGGCGGGCATCATCGGCCGCCTCCAAGGCCAGGGGATAGACCTGAAGACCGCGCCCACCAAACACGATGCCCCCCAATTCGGGATGGAGGACCTGATCCGTGGGATCAGACTCGTAGCTGATGACCTGTTCATCAAAGGGTTCCAGAACAGGACGGGCATGATAATTCCACATTCCCAGGCTCAACCATGCGGCTTCTCGTTCACGGCGCAGGCGTTGACGTTCGGCCTCGGCAAAGTTGGCCGACAACTGATCCAGCAGATCGGAGATCTCCTGACGAAAGCTGGCACAGTCCGGATAACGATCGCCCGGCTCCAGGGCCAGGGCCCATTCACTGATCCGCACCAGGGCCTGCGGTGCATCAGGCCACAGGACCTCAAGGGATCGGCGCTCACCATTCTGGACCTGTTCGATGAAGTCGACCAGGCTGGCCTCAGGAGCCCGCTCAATCGGAGTCCGCAAGCTCAACAACTCGACCAGGATGACACCCAGACTGTAGATGTCTGATCGTTCATCAGCCGATTTGGCCTCACCACGAGCCTGCTCCGGGCTCATGTAGGCCGGCGAGCCGAGCACCGCCCCGAAACGGGTACTGCGCACCGAACTCTCGCTGCTGCCATGACGGGTCCGGGACTGGGCCGAGGAGGTCCTCACCGGCAACTGGGTGCTCACCGGCAGCTGCCGGGCCGGCGGCCGCTCACCGTGGGTCGTCGAACGATGTCTGGTCGTTGATGAGACGTTGCTGCGCTGGCTGATGCGGGTCGCACTCTGGTCCCAATGGTCTGTGCTCGGACAGGTATCGGCAGTATCGATGTCTTCGGATCGACGCCCGGTGACTCGAACGGTCTGCGATGATCGCGATGTGATGGGAGCCGAGGGTGCTGATATCGCCGTTGAAGAACTGAGCGTGGCATCCTCATCTTCGGGATTGCCGTCACCAAAGATCTCGTCAAAGGCCGATTCATCTTCGATGACCGGAGCCGGCGGGGCATGCAACTCGCGGGCCAACCCCCAGTCAATGATGCGGACCTCGCCATGATCACCGATGATGATGTTGGCCGGTTTGAGATCACGATGGACAAGACCCTGGCTGTGAGCGTAGTCGATGATGTCCATGATGCGCATGAACAGTGACAGGCGGTCAACCAGACTAGCCTCCTGCCAGGGATCAGCCGCTGCCCGCAGACCCTCCAGGTAGTCATCCAGGGTCCCGCCACGGGCCATGGCCATGACATAGCAGACCGCCCCACCACCGGTCACGGCCCGCTCATGGACCGCTACCACTCCAGGATGCTGGAGACGGGCAGTGAAATGGATTTCGTGGTCAAAGCGGGCGGCGACCTCGTTGTGATAACGGTACTTCTGATGCAGGACCTTGATCGCCACCTCACGCGCCAACTGACGATCCCAGGCAGCGTACACGGTGCCGGTGGTACCTGACCCCAACTGGGAACTGATGGCATATCGGCGGGCAATCACCACCCCTTTGGACAAGGCTCCGCTCATCACCGCCACCCTCTAGCCCACACAGCCGGCACTGCCCAGGTCTTGGACACCACCACGAGACAGCAGAGGAGGACAGGGGGACACAGCATTGATCCAGACCATCCGCCAGGGGTTCACGGGCTCGCTTACATGCACACCTAAAGCAAGTGGCTCATGAGCGAGCGTGATCCTACACCATGGACACAACTCAAACAAGCGGGCTTCTGGTGATGATATGCAGGCGTTACAGCACAGCGATGGAAGACCTCGGAGAAGTCCGCGCCGGAGATCAGCAGACCGCCGCCCCCTCAGCTTTCCCGCCACAACTCCGGATGGCCATGACGAATACTGTAGTATCGCCCTCCATCACCGATGATGATATGGTCGGCCAGGGGAATGCCGACCACCCGACCGGCCTGGCGCAGGGCCCGGGTCACGGCGAGATCGGCGGCCGAGGCCTCGCAGATACCGGTGGGATGGTTGTGGGCCACGATGACCGACGAGGCGTTGGCCCGCAGGGCGACCCGAAACACCAGACGGGCTCCGGCCTCGGTACCGTCGACATCGCCCTTGCTGACCATCTGGGGTTCACCGATCAGGCGGCTGCGGGTGTCCAGGGGCAGGAGCCAGAACTGCTCGTGATCACGCGGAGCCAGTTCCCCAGCCAACAGAGCCACCACCTCCTGGGGGCCGCGCAGGGATGGCCTGGTCTTGCGGACCGCCAGGGCCAGGCGACGGCCCAGCTCGAAGGCGGCGGCGATCTCAGTGGCCTTGGCCGGTCCCAGACCATGACTGCGGGCCAGTTCCTGGACATCCTGGTCGGCCAGTCCCAGCAGGCCATCATGGTCGCGCAACAGGCGTTCGGCCAGTTCCAGGACCCCCTCACCAGCTCGGCCGGTGCGCAGCAGCACCGCCAGCAGCTCGGCGTCGGCCAGGGCCCCGATGCCTTGCCAGCGGGCCTTCTCACGCGGCCGTTCGCCTGCGGCCAACTGGTGCAGGCGCCCGGCAGTAGCCGGAGGATCGGTCAGTAGACGTTGATACCCGGCCCGGACCTCGGCCTGCCAGCCCAGGGCCGTGACCTCGCCGGCGCCGACCAGGGCCTGACAGAGTTCGCGGGCCCGATAATGGGGCACCCCGGCCGCCACCAGGGTCTCGATGCTGGGACAGGGGTCCTCAAGGGCCCGCTCAAGGGCTGAGCGCAGGGCCGCATCGCCATGCAGACGCGCCGCCAGCCGCACCGCTCAGCCCCCCTGCATCCGGGCCACCAACACCAGCCACAGGATCATGATCAGCAGCAGTGCCAACAGAATCAGGATGCGCCGACGCCGGGGATCGGGGCGATCGGCCACCAAGCGCTCAATACGAGAGCGCAGGGCGGCACAGGTGCTGCGACAGCGTTCACAGGCGGCGACGTCCTGGGCCTGCCAGGCCTGGGCCGCCTCTTCGGCCAGGGCCCGGGCCTGACGGGAGGCCGCGTGCAGATCGCTGTCGTCGTGGCCCTCGGCCGCCATCACCACCGCCCAGGCGTCGACATGCACTTGATGCACGGCCGCTCCGGCGGCAGCCAGGACCTGATGCTGGGCGGCCCGCTCGGCCGGCGGACGATCATCGACCTCCGGTACCGGCGCGACAAAGCGCAGTTCGTCGGGCAGATCGCGAGGCAGACGCAAGGCCTCGACCACCGCCACGCCAAGGATCACCATCAGTCCGAAACCACTCAAGGCCAACAGCACCGCCACCATGGTCATCAACAGAGGGTCCATGCCTGGCAATGCTAGAAGCAGGCCGGATCGGCACAAGCGCAGCCGGGTGGAGGGGTCGCGGTGATGAGCAATTTCGTATCCTGCCATATGAATACACAATTGCATGCGCAAACGCTCCCAAGCTGGCCGCATCTGCACCCGGAGCACCGGGCCTTGGCCCGCGTGCATTAGCGGGCGACGATCCTTGAGACCAGTATAGGCCGGGGCGTCGCCTTCATCGCCGTGCCCCGCTTGCGCTCTGTGTCACCGCCCATGATCACGAGTCGCGGTATCTACGAGCCGTAGCCCAGGTGCCCTGCCGCCGATCAAGCTGGCACTTGGCGAAAGCATGGGAAACACGCGTAGGCACGCGGGCCAAGGCCCGGTGCTCCGTGATAGGCTTGTGATGGACAGTGGTCATTGGCGAGTCCGAGGCCGAAAAGGCCACGTATCAGACTATTCCTCACAGGCTCCCAACTGCGCCGCCGCCCTCCGCCAAGCTGCCAGGGTGGCGGCGTCGACGGGGATCAGGGCGCTGTCGCAGGGCGGCCGGTCGACAGTGGTGATCTGGATCTCGCAGGGTCGCAGGGTCCGCATGTCGGCCAGCCAGGCCTGCTGGGCGGCGGCCTCGGCATTGCCAGGACGACCATCGCGGCGGGCGAAGAGCAGGGCCTGGATGCGCAGCTGGGGCAGGCCGGCCAGGACCCGACGCCGGTCGCTGAGCCGTCGTCGTCCGAGCGGGGCCCAGCAACCCTGCTCGGCACCGGGGTCCCACTTGAAATAACTGGCGTCGATGTGCTTCAGGGCGGCGACCACCGCCGGATCGTCGAGGCCATCACCGTTGCTCAGCAGGATCAGGCGCGGGCGCTGGGATCCGGCCCAGGCGGCCAGGGTGGTGGCCAGCCAGGGCACATAGCGGGCGAAATCGGGATGCTCGGTGGGCTCACCGCCGCCGGCCAGGGTGACGACATCGACCGAGCCCGGCGTCAAGGCCGCCAGGGCCCGGGTGGTGGCGGTGCACAGATCATCCAGGCTCACCATCGCACAGGCCGGATCATCGCCGAGATGACCGAGCTGACAGTAGGGGCAGCCCCACCGGCAGCTGCGCCCCCCCGGCCACGAGCAGCTGATGCCCAGGCTGCGGCCGAAACGGCGGGAGCTGACCGGGCCGTAGATCAGGTCATCCGGGACATGACCGCCGTGATCATCGTTCATGACCGTGCTCCAGACGATACGCACGCGGGCTCTGACCGGCGTCCTGCTTGAAGGCCCGCGAGAAATGACTGGCCGAACGATAGCCGACCTCATGGGCGATGCGCTCCAGGGGCAGGGTCGAATCCCGCAACAGAAGACGGGCCTGGGCCAGGCGCAGGGCGCTGAGCCGTTCATGCAGGGTGCAGCCGGCGGCGGCCTTGAACAGCCGCGCCAAGTGGACCGGACTGATGGCCAGGGCCTCGGCCAACTGGGTCCGGGTCAGATGGCGATGGAGATTGCGGCGCATGACCCGCTCAACCTGGCCCACCAGATGGACATCGCTGGCCGAGGCCGCAGGCCCGTGATCAGCGGTCGCCTGACGACGCAGGCCGATGAGCAGACAGACCAGCAGGGCCTGGCAGAGCTGACCGGAATCCGGCCCGCCGATGCCGCCCAACTCCCGGGCCAGGGCTGCCGCGACCTGGCGCAGATCCTCATCAAGGACCAGGTGACGCCCATGCATGGCCGCCACATCCAGGGCATGATCCTCGAAGATGGCCGAGATGTAGACCGGCGGCGGATCGCCCCGACGACAGGCTCGAACCACGCCCGGCCGCAGCACGACGGCCTCACCGGAACGCAGGATGACCGGCTGATGGTCGACATCCACGATCAGCACCCCGGCCTGGCAGAGATAGCACTGGGCGACATGGTGGATGTGGTCGGGCACATGATAGACCGGCGGCGCCTCGCGCAGAAAGCAGGTCCGGATGGTGATCGGGGCCAGACCACGGTCACTGCTGGGCACCAAGGGCATGACCTGCCGGCTCAAGGCCATGGCTGGGACCTCAAGCGCTGCTGCAGGTCGCCCAGCAGGGCCTCCAGATGACAGCGGGCCTGCTCCTGACCGGCCGCATCCAGATCCGGTGGCAGGCGGTAGGGTAGCGCAAAGGCGACCCTGACCCTGGCCCAGGGCAGGGGCAGGCTGAAGCGGTCCCAACTGCGGAACACCAGCGCTGGCCGGGCCTCACTGGCTCCGGGAAGGATCCAGGCCTGGGAGCGCATGGCCAGGGTGATGACCCCTGGCTGGACCTGATGGCGCGGCCCCCGCGAACCGTCGATCGCCACACACATGCGCACCGCCGGTTCGCGCCGCACCAGTCGCAGCAGCTCCAGCAGAGCCCTGGCCCCACCCCGACCGGAAGAACCACGGACGATGCGAAAGCCCA
>SLQH01000153.1 GCA_007131555.1 Planctomycetota bacterium
ATGTCACGCTCTGGCTGACGCTCCTCCGGCTGGGGGGGCGGATCCATCACCGTGAGGTTGACTACCCCCTGCTCGATGATTTCCTGGGTGATGACAATGGTGGCGATGATCAGCAGGGCCAGACTGTGGATGAGAATGCTCAATCCCCATGCCCCAAGACCGGCAGTGCGTTCATCTATCCGATCATCATCCTGTTCCTCGCCGTCGAGCTCTTCATCGAACTCGTCGTCGTATTCCTGATCCTCTTCATAGCTGCTCATGACGGCCTCCGTTGGCTGGCGGTTGATTGCTAGGGTATGAACGTTCCAATACGACAAAGGTTCATGTGCATCTGGAGCACCATTGGGTGTGCAACACCCATAAACGGCACACAGTGTGCTAAATGCTTTCTAGAGGACTATTTGGCGGACCTGTATCTGTGTGATACGCCGTGATGGCCGAACCCTTCACTGGTGATGAACGCGCTTTCCGCCCTATGGTTCACGACTTTTCCAGGATCTTGTCATCATCGCCAGAATGGACCTTGCCCCTTATCGATGCAGGCATGATACTGCCCTCGCTGGAGCCGCCAGAAGACTGTGAAGGGATAGACTGACTCATCGCCCGGCCTGATCGCCATCCCTTACAGCCCCCCCCTGCAGCCCTCTCGGCCACCACATTCTGCAACGGAGCCCCCATGGATGCCTGTCAAACCACCACCTCGGTCCACCTCGAACTGGGCCTGAACGCCACCGCCATCCGCAAGGATTACGGTCGTCATCTCAGTTACACCCTGGGCTGCGACCGCTGGTGCGTCACCGACCACTATCGCTACCAGGCCCTGGTCCTGGCCCTGCGCGACCGCCTCATGGAGCGCTGGAAGGCCACCCATCACGCCTACCATCAGGCCGACTGCCGCCGCGTCTACTACCTGTCGCTGGAGTTCCTGATGGGCCGGGCCCTGGGCAACACCCTGCTCAACCTGGGGGTTGAGGAGGCCGTCCACGAGGCCCTGGCCACCTCCGGTATCTCGCTGGACACCCTGGAGGACGAGGAGCAGGACGCCGGCCTGGGCAATGGCGGCCTGGGGCGCTTGGCGGCCTGCTTCCTCGACAGCTGCGCCACCCTGCAACTGCCGGTGACCGGCTACGGCATCCGCTATGAATACGGCATGTTCCGCCAGCGCCTGGCCGATGGCCGCCAGGTGGAGGAGCCGGACCACTGGCTGGTCCATGGCAATCCCTGGGAGATGGAGCGGCCGGAGTTCACCCAGCGGGTCCCCTTTGGCGGCCACAGCGAGTTCCACCGGGATCAGGATGGCCGGCTGCTGGTCCGCTGGGTCGAGACCCAGGATGTCTTGGCGGTCCCCTACGACATCCCCATCCCCGGCTACCGCAACGGCACCGTCAACACCCTGCGCCTGTGGAAGGCCCGAGCCACTGAAGGCTTCGACCTGGCCGAGTTCAACGCTGGTGATTATGCCGCCGCGGTGACCGACAAGAACACCGCCGAGAACATCTCGATGGTCCTGTACCCCAACGACAAGAGCGAGAACGGCAAGGAACTGCGCCTGCGCCAGCAGTTCTTCCTGGCCTCGGCCAGCCTCCAGGACGTCTTGCGCCGCTGGCGCAACGACCACGGCGATGACTTCGCCCGCTTCGCCGAACACAACTGCTTCCAGCTCAACGACACCCATCCCTCGGTGGCCGTGGCCGAACTGATGCGCCTGCTGCTGGACCAGCAGGGCATGGGCTGGGACCAGGCCTGGGCCATCACCACCGCCACCATGGCCTACACCAATCATACCCTGCTGCCCGAGGCCCTGGAACGCTGGCCGGTCGACCTGTTCCGCCGCCTCCTGCCCCGGGTCTATGAGATCATCCTGGAGATCAACGCCCGCTTCCTGCGCCAGATCGCCAATCGCTGGCCGGGGGACACCGCCCGACAGGCCCGCATGAGCATCATCGAGGAGGGACCGTCGCCCCAGATCCGCATGGCCTACCTGGCCATCGTCGGCAGTTACAGCGTCAACGGGGTGGCCGCCCTGCATTCGCAACTGCTGCAACAGGGCCTGTTCAAGGACTTCCACGTCATGTGGCCGGACAAGTTCAACAACAAGACCAATGGCGTCACCCAGCGGCGCTGGTTGGCCCGCTGCAATCCCGGCCTGCGGGCTCTGCTGGACGAGACCATCGGCAGCGACTGGGTCACCGATCTCACCCTTCTGCGCGGCCTGGAGGACCACCTCGACGACGCCGACTTCCGCCGCCGCTGGCAGGAGGTCAAGCGGGCCAACAAGCAGCGCCTGGCGGCCATGGTCGAACAGAGTTGCGGCATCACGGTATCGCCCGACTCGCTGTTCGACACCCAGGTCAAACGCATCCACGAATACAAGCGCCAACTGCTCAACGCCCTGCATGTGATCCATCTCTACGATCGCATCAAGCGCGGCGACCACGCCAACTGGACCGACCGCACCGTCCTGTTCGGCGGCAAGGCCGCGCCCGGCTACGTCATGGCCAAGGACATCATCACCCTCATCAACCGGGTGGCCGAGGTGGTCAACGGCGACCAGGACATCGGCGATCGCCTCAAGGTGGCCTTCATTCCCAACTACCGGGTCACGGCCATGGAGCTGATCTGCCCCGGCACCGACCTGTCGGAACAGATCTCGACCGCCGGCAAGGAGGCCTCCGGCACCGGCAACATGAAGTTCATGATGAACGGCGCCCTGACCATCGGCACCCTGGACGGGGCCAACATCGAGATCCGCGACGAGGTCGGAGCCGAGCACTTCTTCCTGTTCGGCCTCGATGCCGCCCAGGTCGAGGAGCGCCGCAACGGCTATGACCCCATGGCCGCCATCGCCGCCGACGAAGACCTGCAACGGGTCATGCACCTGCTCACCAGCAACCACTTCAACCAATGCGAGCCAGGCCTGTTCGACGGCATCATCAACTCCCTCACCACCTGGGGCGACTACTGGATGGTGCTGGCCGACTTCACCGCCTACAAGCAGGCCCAGCAGGAGGTCGCCGAGGCCTACCGCGACCAGGACCGCTGGACCCGGGCCAGCATCCTCAACGCCGCCCGCAGCGGCCGTTTCTCAACCGACCGCACCATGCAGGAATACAACCAGGACATCTGGCGCGTGCCCCAGGTGCCGCCTGTACGCCTGTGTCCCAATGACGCCCTGACCAATACCTGAGCAGCAGAACCGTCAGGTGTCAGCGCAGAGATGACACCGACCCTTCCCAAACGTCTGGCTACCGCCTTCTGAAAGCCCAGCCATGCAGATCGAACACCTGGCCCTCAACCTGGAACATGCCGAGGCCGTGGTGGCCTGGTACCATCGCCACCTCGGCATGCCGATCCATCGCCAACAGCACGAACCGCTCTACGCCGCCTTCCTCGGCCAGCCGCCGAGTCTGCTGGAGATCTACTGCAACCCGGACCATCCCCTGGCCGAGCCTGAGGCATGGCATTGCCTGACCCTGCATCTGGCCCTGACCAGCGAAGATCTGGCCGGTGACCGCGACCGCCTCCTGGCGGCCGGAGCCAGCCTGGTGGCCGAGCATTGCGACGGACCGGATGCCGACGGCTACGGGGTCCTCATGCTGCGCTGTCCCTGGGGCCTGCCCCTCCAACTCTGCCGGCGGCGCGAAGCCATTGCCGCAACCCACGTTTGATGCCGGGTTGAACACAGCACTAATTGAATCGGCGTCCTCGTTCTGAAACACGACCGATATTCAACAATCGATCATCGTGAACGGCTCATATCCCCACCGGCCATTCAGGCAGATAACAGCAAAATCACGAATCAGTTAGCCCATGCAGACCAGAGGTCACCGATCACGATCCTGGTCCTGGCGACAGCACTGCTCGGGGCGGGCCTCATCCCCCATCACCCGGCACTACCAGGACGCAGGTACCCACGCAAGAAGAACGACACCAGACCGTACTTCCGGCACAGCGCCAGAGCCCGTTCGGCGCGATGAAGTCCGGACGCATGAATCCCTGGCTGGTACTGGAACGGCCGGCCCGCCGATAGACATACCCGCCTGTCATCGGCATCCCCAGCACGACGACCCAGGTGATATCCATGATGGCATGGCATCGTCATGGATGATGCGCTACCAGCGGTCTGGCCCCGGCTGGAGAGCCGATGATGGGCTCAGCCGGCATCATCCGGCGCTGGCATCTCCGGCGCGAAACGCTGCTCCTGGTCGGAGGGCAGGGCCGGGAAGACCTCGTCAGGGCCATCGCTATCGCCACTCTGATCGGGCAGCCGGATCCAACGCAGACCGTCGATGGACCGCAGGCGCACCTGTCGTTGTCCGACCGGAGTATGGGCGCGGAACTCGATCCAGTTGATGTTCACCTCGCCGGCGACGATGACCAGACGCAGGCGGTGGACACCGGCACTCAAGGGGATGGCGGGAACCGTATGGGTGGTCCAGTTCTGCCAACCGCCGGTGTGCGGCAGCTGAATGATACCGGTGAGGTCCTCAGCGGCGATCTCACAGCGGACCTGACGGCGACCGGCGGTGCTGATGTTGGATGCTGCCCGGATGTCCAGGTCATAAAGACCGCCATGAGGGACATCGATGGTGTAGTGCAGCCATTCACCCGCCTGGGTCCAGCCGAGGTTGATATCGCCACTGACATCACTGGCATGCTGCAGATCGACCGTTTCGCCCGGCCGGTAGTCACCGGCGTTGCCCTGATTGCTCCCGGTGGTGTCGTGGTAGGCTATGCCCAGACCACCGACGTCGAAGTCCTGGGCCTGGATGCGCCCCGGTACCGGCCAGGGGCTGCCGCCAAAGGGGGTTGACTGGCCGGTGACGGTGATGTCCACCGGGACCGAGATGCCGGTGGCCCCATCGTTGTCGGTGGCGCGGGCGGTCAGGAGGTAGCTGCCGGGCCCGACATCATTCCAGGTCACGGTGTAGGGCGCAGTGGTGGCTTCACCGACCTTGGTGCCTCCGGTGAAGAACTCCACCAGCACCACGGAACCGTCAGGGTCGGAAGCGGTCGCGGTGATGGTGATGGTGGCCGGAGCCTCAAAAACGGCCCCGCCAGCCGGGCTGATGATGCTGGCGCTGGGCGACTGGTTACCACCCCCGCCACTACTGTCGCTCACCAGGATGACCCAGTCACTGGAGGAACTACTGGGGGCCGTGCCCAGGGACCGGCCCCCACCACCGCTCACCGACGCCACACTGCCGGTCTGCAGGGCACCGCCGTTGCGGGGATCGAACCAGCGCACATGGTAATCGCCGGCCGGCAGGGTGAGGTCGGCACTACCGCCATTGGCCAGATAGACCACATAGCGGCTTCCGGGCTCGGCCAGGCACCATCCGCTGGTGACCAGATCATTGCGCGGCTGCATGCTCCAGAAAGGGATGGCGTTGTCCTTGAGGAAGGCCTTGGCCCGCCGCATGTCACCGTAGATGGCGGCGAACAGGCTGTAGTCCTGCAGGCTGATGTCACGGGTGCTGAACAGTTCGACCCCGGCCCCGCCGGCCGTGAGGGAGGCCCAGATGGCATTCTTGCGGAAGGTGTCACGGTTGGGGTTCTGACTGCTGACGTAGGGCTCATCGTAGCACACCACCCACTTGCGGCCATTGGCCGCCGACTGCTGCCGCCAATGGGCGATGCGACCGTTGCCGTGGCCGGTGTCGCTGAGATTGCCCTGGAAACTCGGCCCGGTGTAGCTGGGATCACCGATCAGGTCGGTGAAGATGGCATCGGTGTTGGAAGGACCATTGTGCACCACCATGTGGTCCTGGTAGGACAGCAGGGCCCGGACATAGGCCGCCCGCTCCACCCGCTGCTGGGTGGTGGTGCCGCGTCCATAGGTGGTGTTGTCCTGCCAGCCTGACTCCTCACCGATGTTCCAGGTGATGGCATTGAGGTAGCCGAAGCGGGCCACCATCTCACGGTAGTAGAGGCGACGGGAATCGGCAAAGCCGGTATAGGAGACCCCTTCCAGGTGCTCGAACAGGGTCTGGTTCTCCCGTTCATCAAACACGAAGTGGGTCATCACCCCCTGGCTCATCATGTGGTCGAACACGATCTGCCACTGGTCCAGCTTGGCCAGGTGATAGTTCCAGATGTTCTTGTCGCCGGTCCAGGGATAGGCGCGCTTGCCATCACCCTCGGTGTTCATGAGCAGGAAGTAGTGGACATTGAGGCCCTGCTGACGCAGATAATTCACCACACCGATGATTCCCTTGCCCTTGTCTCCCTGCCAGGTGGGGTCGCCCTCGTTCCAGTGCTGGACGTGGTTGGCGTAGGTGCGACTGGAATTGGTGCCGGAAAAATCCTCGAACTCCAGAAACACCTCTGGGTGATTCATGCCGATCTTGAAGAAGTACTCGTCGCTGCCGCGCCAGCGCAGGGCGTGCTCACCCACATATTCCAGGCGGCCTCGATCAGGGGCGCGGAAGTCGACCCCAGAACGGTCGCTATCGACAATCTGGAAGCTGCCACTGGCGCCATCGGCAAAACCGGCCGAGGTCCCGCCGCCGGCCCAGGCCACATCGGTGCCGGTGCGATAGCTGATGCTGTACTGCCAGGTGCCCACCTGATCCGGACACAGGTGCGCCCGCCACACAGTGCCCGAGCCGGCGCCGCTCTCGGCAGCATTGCCGTCACCGGCAAAATATCCGGGCACCACCATGCTGCGGCCATCAGGCCCGGTAAAGGTGACATCCAGACGGTAATCACGGAAGGTGCTGGCGTCATCCTGTGAGGCCTCCACCCCGTCAAAGCTCAGGTTCACCTTGTGCCAGCGCTTGAGTTCGCCGGTCATACGAACGTCCTCACCGCCGGCATCGGTCGACAACGGCAGCCCGTTCAAGGTGGTACCAGAACCCGTCTGCCCGGTGGTGGTATTGCCCAGACTGTGCAGGTCGCGATGCCATAGCACCCAGCGGTCCACAGCATGACCACGGCTGCGGCGGCTGATCTGGAAGCGGTAGGTGGTGCCAGCGCTCAGGTTCCAGGACAGGGACCGGGGATCGTGGTCGCGATTGGATGCCTGCCAACTCCAGGTGTTGGTGGCATTCATGTAGACCTTGAACCAGCCACTGGTGGCCACATTGCTGTTGGCCACGGGAGCCACCGCATGGCCCTGGGCATCCACCAGGCGGACAAAGGAATCGTTGGCCTCGGTTCTGTCGTTGCCTTCATTGATGCGGCTGCGCAACTGCAACTGATAGCGCCCGGCGGTGCCGACGACAAACGGGTAGTCGAGGGTGTCATGGCCGGGCGCATTGGTGTTGTTGGAGGTGTTATGATAAAACGCCGAGCCCAGATGGCCGGCCACATTGGTCCGTGACTCCCAGCCACCAATGGCCGGAGCCCGTTCCACATCGACCACCACCAGACCGCCGGATTCCTGGACTGCGGTCGCGCTGCTGACCGCCGCCGCCAGGGGACCGAGGGGTGCCAGAGCGATGATCAAGGACAG
>SLQH01000344.1 GCA_007131555.1 Planctomycetota bacterium
CCGCCCGCCAATGTACACGGGCCAAGTAGTAGCGCCGGCTTTAGCCGGCACGGATGGTGGGCTTCAGCCCGCCGTTCCACCACCAAACACCAGATCCCACCAACAATCACCTACGGCATCCGTCCACCAACCTCCATTTCCTTCCAAAACCACTGCCCACCACAAAGCCACCACGGAGCACCGGGCCTTGGCCCGCGTGCTGACGCGCGGCTGCCATGCTTTCGTCCAGTACCAGCCAGGACGTCGCCATTATATCCGCCATACGACCTGTCTATCCCGCGACTCGTGATCGTTCATGGCGATGATGAACGCAAGCGGAGTACAGCGATGGCGGCGCCGCCCTGGCCTATGTCCATCTCAAGGATCTCCGCCCGCTAATGTACACGGGCCAAGGCCCGGTACTCCGTGTGAAGATGCGGCTGGCGTAGGCTATAGTTTGTACAGTACGATATTGACAGATCGGGCTTTTCACCCAGCAGGTGAATGTCTTCTTTCAGCGTCCTGGGATGGCGGGTTCCAGTGCTGCCGGGAAGGGCTATGCTGGTGCTCATGGCCCAGGTTCCGGTACGTTTGCGCCTGCGTCGGGCCATCTGCGCCAATATCGTGGCCGGCATCTGGCCGCCGGGGAGCACCTTGCCCGGTCGTGAGACCTTGGCTCGCAACTACCATGTCAGTCTGCGATCTCTGCAGCAGTGCATCGATGATCTGATTGCCGATGGCCATGTGATCAGCCATGGTGGCCATGGAACCGTGGTGGCCACCGATCCGCCCTGTCTGCGCGATGTCCTGCTGCTGCTGCCTGATGACTCCGGCCCTGGTCTGGCGACCAGTCTGCGGGTGGCTGCCGGGCGCTGGGCGCGGGGCCATCGTTTTCGCATCGGTTCATTGTCTGACATGGCCAAGGCTGTCGACATGCTTCTCGACCATCGCATCTGCGGTTGCGTGGTCTGTGGCGAGTTGGACGGGCTTGATGCAGCGTTGCGGGAACGCCTGCTGGCGGTCGGCCCGGTGGTGGTGATCGGCTTTATGAGCGAGGGTTTTGTGCGCCTGCATCTGGACCTCTTCGCCTCGGTGCGCTGGGCCCTGCGCCGTCTGATCGCTGCTGGCCATCGCCGGATCGCGGTGTTTGGCGCGGCCCGCCGGAGCGGTCTGCTGTATCAGCGCATGCGGGGCTGGCTGCGGACGGCGGGGGCTGACGATGATCCCTGCCTGCTCCATGAACTGTTGCCGCCGGCCAATCACGTTGCCCCTGGCCTGGTCGATCTGCTGTGGTCCCTGCCGCTGCCCCGGCGGCCGGATGCTGTGCTGATCACCGATGATCATCTGGTGCCGGCTCTGACCCGGGCCCTGGCCCGGGTGGGCGTTGATCCGAAGGTGGTGCTGGCCCATGCCAATCGACCGGGCCGGAGCCGGGCCCATGTGGCCTGCCAGCGCTATGGCTTCGATGCCGATGACATCCTCCGGCATGCTCTTGAGTTGCTGGGGCACCACGGGCACCAGCCGGTGACCATCCGGACAATGCAGCCCCGGATTCTGGCAGGGAGTCCCAGGTAGGGACACAGTCCATATCGTGACAAATGTGCCTGCTGATGGGCATTTGCGATGAACAGACCGAGCCCAAGAACGATAAGAGACAGTCGTCGCAGCAGAACTCCAGATGCAAGCGGGGTGCGCCGATGACGACGCCCAGGTATACAGGCAACGATGAAGACGGGGTGCTACTGTGGCGTTGAGGGCGAAGCGCCCTACGGCGATGCTGGACCGCTCTTGACCTGCAAGCAAAGCGTGCAGGCTTACGAGCTGCGCAGGGTGTGAGCGACACAGGCCGTGCCGACCGCCATCCCTGTCGTGTTGAGGAGGCGCAATGGCCAAAGAGAAGGCGAGTCAGGAAGAGATCTACCGCCAGATGCGAATGGACATTGAGGCGGGTAGCTATCCGGCCTCCAGTCGTCTGCCTTCAGTGCGCACCTTGGCCAAGCGCTTTGAGGCCAGTCCCAATACCATCTCCAAGGTGGTCAGTCGCCTGATGGAATCGGGACTCTGCAACGCCAAGCGGGGGGTCGGCCTGTTCGTCCGCAGTCGTCCGACCCGGCGTTTGACCTTGCTGGTCAACAGCACGGCGGTGCGACCGGGCAAGGATTGGTGCGGTTATATCGAAAGTCGCCTCTGTGAACGTCTGGTGACCGATGGTATTGAGACCGAACGTTTTCACATCACTCCCGATGACCCGCCCTACGGCCCGGCAGTCGAGCGGATTCGCCGTCCAGGACGGGTGATCGTCTGTCTGGGGCTCAACCATGAGCCGCATCTCAAGGCGATTGGCGATCTGCGACGCCCCATGCTGCTGATCGGTCATGCCCCGAATCGTACGGCCGCCTCCAGCGTGGTGCCCAACAGCTTCCGTTCCGGATATCTGGCGGCGCGCCACCTGATTCGTCGCGGTCGTCGCGACATCGCCTTCATCGGTCGGCGGCGCCAGGTCCGTCAGGTGATGTTGCCCGAGCCGGAGAGTCTCAAGGAGTTGGCCGGAGTGCAGTGCGCCTTTGTTGAAGAGAGCCTGCATCTGCGTCCTGAGTTCATCTTCCCCGATGTGGCATCAGTGGTCGAGCGCGCCGACAGTCTGTCTCAGAAGCCGACCGGCATCATCTTGCCGGCTGACGATGGCGTCGAAACGGTGCAGGCCCTCAAGGCCCTTGGCAACAATATCGACCGCGTGGTGATCGGTGATGAACGCATTCTGAGCAAGGCCCGCCGTCCGGGGGCCGTGGTGGTCAAGCGAGACGACGTCGTTGATATCGCGGTCGATGAATTGCTGCGCCTGTTCAGCGAACAGCGGGTTGGCAATCGCAACTTCGTTGTCGATGGCGAACTCAACGAGGGAACCATCTGATCAGCGACCGCGTCGCCGAGCCTCCTCTTCGGCCAGTTCAGTCTCAATGCGTTCCTGCTCTTCTTTGAGGGCGCGGCTGGCTTGTTCAGCGGCCACAATGGCTTGTTGCCATTCCGGCAGGTCCTCCAGGAGCGTGCGGATGCGGCGCGACTTCTCATAGTCCTCATACAAGTGCGGATTCCATTCCAGTGACCACCGTACCAGGCGCATCATGCCCTCGGCATTGCGCTGATTGATGCGATTGGTGACGATGTTCATCAGGTTGCGGGCGTTCTCCTGTTCTTGGAGATGGCGTTTGTGCTGGGCGATGCCTGACTCAATGGTGTAGTTGCGTGCTGATCTGAGGTCCAGTCGGTTGGCTTGGACATGGTAGACTAGGAGCATGTTCTGTTCGGTGTAATTGACGAAGATGTTGCCGTTCTCATCAATGTTGGCATGGACTGGAGCGCTGTCGGCCGCTCGTGAACGAGCAGCAGCCAATTTCCGCAGATAAGCGGCGCTGACTGCCGGTTGCCGGGCCCGGCGTAGTTCCTGATTGTATTGGTTGAGCAGTTCCCGGTGCTCAGGGCGGCTCTGGTAGGCGGTGGGGATCAGCAGGTCGGCATCAAGGCTGCGGACGCTACGGACCAGGAGTTGACCGCCTTGGGACGTGGAGCGGAACTCATAGAGCATCATCTTGTTGTTGGGAGGATCTAGCATGACGAAACGATTGCGCTCGCCGGTGGCGACGATCCAGGGATCGCTGTCACGGACGGTGATGGGGGGCACCTCGCCCGGTTCCCGGTCCTCCAGTTGACGTCGCAGCGCTTCACCATGCTCCTCGCGGATTTCGGCGGGCAGTGAGTTCCATATCTGGCTGCGGGTCGGTTGGGAGTTCCACTGGGTGGGGATCAGCAGTTGCGATCGGTAGTTCATCCAGCCGATGAGTTGCAGATTGGGCCGTTGGTAACGGAACATCAGGACGGCGAAGTGGCTGGGGATGACCAACAGGATGACATCGCTGTCCATGGCTCCGCGGACCCGGCCATTATAGGTCGGCTCATTGACCCAGAAGGCGTCTTCAGTGGCCATGGCCCGTTCATAGGTACTGGGGCCGTCATCATCATTGCGGCGTTGCTGGCGTGCTGGCTGGAGGGCCTCCAGGAAGCCGAGGTAGCTGGGCTCAGCATCTTTTCCGGCCCGCAGCAACGACCAGTCCTGAAGACGATCAAGGCGCTGCATGTCGGCGGGGCTCTTGGTGATGAATTCCAGCCACGACAGGAAGTTCAGCTCAGTGCGACGTTGCAGGTCGCGGGCCTGGACATCATACATCTGGATGGTGCCAAGGCCGGGGTCTATCACCACCATTTCGCTGCTGCGTCCAGAACCCGGAGGCGGTCGCATGATCAGTGGGGTTTCAAGAGCATTGGCGATGGAGGTCGTCAGTCCAATCAGGACGATGAGCGCGAGTTGTTGACGTCGCATGATCTACTCCTTGTTCGGGCTGTGCGGCAGGTGGCGCTGATGGTATTGGCAGAGCCGGGACACCACGCCATACCGAACATCATGTATCGTGTATGATCAGGTGCCTGATGCAGTGCTGATCCGCTTATGAGGCATAAGAGTGTATTACTCCCTCCATGGAGCCGTCTGTGAGGGTGTATCGGCTATCAATATGATACCCATTGCGGGCCGTTTTCGCGCTGTGGGGAAAACCAGCATGGGCCGGCTCTCGCCTATGAGTCTGTAAGGGATAGCGACCGAGCACGGCGCAGTGCATTTTCGAGTCCCGTTTTCGTCGAAAACCGCAGCCATAGCCGTAGCTATGGAGAGGATTTCGGTGGAATCGGGGCCGAAAAGGCCGAACTAGGCGATGTGTCAGTCTATTGCTTACAGACTCTTAGTTATTACCAGCATAAGCACCGGAACGAACGCTTGCACTCATTGTGGATCTGGCAAGGCTATGCGATCATGAAACGGTCTGTATGTCATCTGGATGCTGCTGTTGTCATGATCGGCATCGGCGTCGGCTCCGTGGTCATGGCCAGTGAACCGCCGGCGGCGGGTCGTGCTCTTGATCCATTGGCTGATGTCAGTGTGATTGATGAACATCTCTGGGTCCAGGCCGTGTCGCGGCGCATGCAGCCGATCTTCGAATCAGCCCAATCAGTGGCGGTGCTTGATCTCGATGACTGGGTCGTGTCCTCGGCCCTGACTCTGCCGGATCGCTTGCGCTATGAAGCAGGCATTGATGTCTATCAAGCCCGACATGGCCAATATGATATCGGCATGCGCGGCTTCAACGGCCTCAATACCCCGCGCACCCTGGCGCTCTTGGATGGCCGCAGCCTGGCCTTCGACCATCTTGGCGCGATCCCCTGGGTAGGGGCAGTGCATCTCAGCGACATCGACCGGATCGAGCTCGTCAAGGGCCCGGCCTCGGTGACCTATGGTGCCAATGCCTTTGGTGGGGCCATCTCCTTTGCGACCCGGCGACCTGATGATGTCTGGCGTTGGCATGTCGTCGGCAGTCAGGGGACTGGTGGTCTGGTGGATGTGGACGTCACGACCCTCGGTCCTCTCGGCCATAGTGGAGATCTGGCTTTTGATCTCAAGGCCAGTGTCGGTCATTCGCGCCGTGATGATCTGCCGGGCCATCGTGGTGATCAGGCTCCCGACGATGGTCATCCCCGCACTGGCCGCAGTGGCAGCGATGATCTGATCGCGACCCGTAGCGCCGTGACCTTGGGCATGGATTGGGGGGATGCGTGGCGTGCTGAGGCCTCGTGGCGCTGGTTGGACCTCGATACCTGGGACATGATCGAGGACATGTCGACCGGTTCCAATGTGGTGGCCATAGAACGACACAGTCTGGGCCTGATGCTGCGCTCGTCGTGGCTTGAGGCAGACCATGAACATGTGTTCATGGACACCGCCTACAGCAATCAGATCGTGGCCTACAATCCTCTGGAGGACTACCGTTATGTCCAGATAGGAACGGATGAATCGCGCAGCACCAGTGCCCTGCGTTCATATCTGGATTTCGGTCAGCACCATCTCAGTCTTGGGGCTGAATATACGCGCTGGCGCTCGACCTCGAACCTGTGGTCGGCAGATGGGGAGTATGCGGACCGTGACAGTTGGGCGACGGTCACCGCCAACAACATCGCCGCCTATGCTGAGCATCAGTGGACTCCCGCTGGGCCCTGGAGCGCAACCGCTGGCCTGCGTCTGGATCGTCATAGTGATTTCGGTACCAATTTCAGCCCTCGCTTGGCCATCAGTAGGCGCCTGGAGGATGATAGTTTCGTGCGGGCCTCCTTCTTGAGCGGTTATCGTCTGCCGATTCCGCTGGAGACCTATAGCAAGGAATACTTCTTCACCAGCGATCCTGATATCGAGGCCGAGACCATTCGCAGTGTCGATGTCGAATGGCGGGGCCGCTATGAGACCTTTGATCTTGGGATCACCGGGTTCTTCAATCGCGTCAATCGCACGCCGTTCTATATGCCGCTGCCCGAGGGCGATCTTGAAGCGGCCTGGCTGGCCTTCTTGGCGCGTATGGGCGGCGGGGACTTCAGTACCCAACCGGGGCCGTTTCTTGAGTTGCGCAATCTCGACAATCCGATCCATGTGTGGGGGGTCGAGGTGGATGGGGCCTGGCGTCCGGATGAGCGTTGGCGTTTGTGGGCCGCCGCCACCTGGCAGAGCTATCGTCATCGGCGGCGCATCGATTTCAGTAGCGATGGTTTTGACGACCCTTTTGGGGTTGAGCGTTTTCGCTTTGATGAGCAGCTGCCCCGCGACCTCAACGGGCCGCCGCCATGGAAACTGTCAACTGGGGTCTCGTGGCATGAAGGGCCTGTGTTTGCCGCAGTGACCATGCGATTGGTCGATGAGCGCCTGGCCTTGTCCATTCCCCATTCCAAGATGATCGATCCGGCCGCGGCGCTGAGTGAGGACGATGTCATCGCCGTGCGACGCATTCCCTCATATGCAGCCGTGGACCTGGCCATCGGCTACCACATGGACCATGGCCATCAACGCGAGACCTTTCTCCGCCTGGCGATCTCCAATCTCTTCAACAGTCGTCACCATGAGGCCTTCCCTGCCTCATCGCGGGATCTCAGTGATGCCGATGAGGATCAGTACGCCGCAACCATCGGCCGGGCCATCAACCTGAGTGTGGGGATGCGCTTCTGAGGGTCTGCGCCGGGCCTCTCTCGCAGAAACGCGCATGCCTTGATCACGATCATGATTGTTACTGCGCGAGCGTCGCGAAGCCCGCGCTTGCGCTCCTGGTCGCCACCCATGATCACGAGTCGCGGTGTCTACGATCCGTAGCCCAAGCGCCCTGCCGCCGATCAGGCTGGCACCTGGCGAACGCATGGCTGCCGCACGCAGGCACGCAGGCACGCGGGCCAAGGCTCGGTGCTTTGTGATGGGCGGTGGCTTGGGGCAAGCTCGGGGTTTGGGTTGATCATTCACGGCAATCCGACTGCATTGATCGTTGCCAAGCGCAAAAGCTCCGCGTTTATCACAAAGCCATGA
>SLQH01000175.1 GCA_007131555.1 Planctomycetota bacterium
GGTCAACGGCCTCTTCTTGATGCTCTTCTGACATGGGTATCGTCCTTGTTTAAGTGGGCCCATCCACCGTCGTTTCCTGGCGACGTACCAGTACTCGATGAGGGGGCCGATGGAACATAGGGACCGTCACAATCCGTGAGGGTGACCAGCAATCACTTCTTGGGGCGCTTGGCACCGTAGCAGGAACGAGCCTGACGACGACCTTCGACGCCGCTGCAGTCCATCTTGCCTCGCACGACATGGTACCGCACACCGGGGATATCCCGGACGCGTCCACCGCGCACCAGCACCAGGCTGTGTTCCTGGAGATTGTGCTTTTCACCGCCAATGTAGGCGGTGACTTCCTTGCCATTGGACAGACGCACGCGGGCGATCTTACGCAAGGCCGAGTTGGGCTTCTTGGGGGTGGTGGTCTTGACCTGCATGCACACCCCGCGCTTGAATGAATTGCCATCCAGGGCCGGCGCATCACTCTTGCGCGGCTTGGACTGGCGACCATGACGGATCAGCTGGTTAATCGTTGGCACTGGCGAACTCCTCAAATGGGGCGGGGATGCTATCGTCATTTCCGAGCTGTGCAACCGGCTCTCCGTGCTTGGCGATGTGGCCTTCAAGGTAGGCGTGGAAGCCGGTACCGCAGGGAACCAGATGGCCAAGAATGACGTTCTCCTTGAGCCCCTGCAACTTGTCGACCCGACCGGCCAGGGAGGCGTCGGCCAGGACCTTGGTGGTCTCCTGGAAGGAGGCGGCTGAAATGAAACTCTCGGACTGGAGGGCGGCCCTGGTGATACCCATCAGCTTGGGGGTATAAGTGGCCGGGCGCTTGCCTTCCATGAGAGCCTTCTGGTTCTCACTGCGCAGGATGATCTTGTCGACAATCTGGCCCTGGAGGTAGGGCAGATCACCGGGATCACTGACATCGACCTTGCGCAGCATCTGGCGGACCACGCATTCGATATGCTTGTCATCGATGGTCACGTTCTGGGCCCGATACACCTGCTGGACCTCGGCCAGGAGATACTCCTGCAGGACCTCTTCACCGCAGATGCGCAACAAATCCTTGGGCACCAGGGTGCCGTCGACCAGGGGATCACCGGCCTTGACCCGGTCACCCTTGTGGACCCGGTAATGCTTGCCCTGAGGGATGGCATGCTCGACCTCGGTGCCGCCCTCACCCCGGATGACGATGGTGCGCTTGCCGCGCTTGCGCTCACCGAAGTCAACCACGCCGTCGATCTCGGCCATCACCGCCGGATCCTTGGGCGACCGGGCCTCGAACAATTCGGTGACCCGGGGCAGACCGCCGGTGATGTCGGTGGGCCCGCTCATCTCACGTGGAGTAGAGGCCAACAGGGTACCAGGAGTGACCTTCCGTCCCTCTTCGACACGCAGGGTGGCCTTCTCAGGGATCGGATAGTAGGCCACCGGATTGCCGTCGTCGTCCTCAAGGATGACTTGGGGATGCAGATCGCCCTTGCCTTCGAGGATGACCTTGTTGGTGATACCGGTCGCGGGGTCCAGCTCCTCGCGCATGGTGACCTCGGGGACGATGGCCTCGAAGCGGACCTTGCCGCCAATGTCACAGAGGATGGGGATGTTGGCCGCTTCCCATTCGACCAGCACATCACCACGCTTGACCTTGTCGCCATCGTGGAACTTGACCATTGAGCCCACCGGCACCTTGAAGTGCTCCAGATTGCGGCCACTAGCATCGCGGATGATCAACTCACCGTTACGGTTGAGGACCACCGTGGCACCATCGGCATTCTCGACCGTGCGCAGGTTCTCGAAGGCCACAACACCGGCCTTGCGAGCCCGGTACAGGGTCTCCTCGGAGCTGGTGCCCGCCACACCACCGATATGGAAGGTCCGCATGGTCAGCTGGGTACCCGGCTCACCGATCGACTGGGCAGCAATGACACCGATGGCCAGGCCCATCTCAGCGAGATTGTCTCGGGAACGATCCTTGCCGTAGCAGAGCTGACAGACGCCGACCTTGCTTTCACAGGTCAGGGGCGAGCGTACCCGGATCTTTTCAAATCCCATTTCTTCAATGCGACGGGCCGCCTCAACGGTGATGACCTCGTTCTCCTGGACCACCACCTCATCGGTGATGATGTCCACGATGCTGTCACGGGCGATGCGACCAATAATGCTATCTGCCAGCGAAACCTTGACCTCATCACCCTCGTAGATGACGGCCTTGGTGATGCCACCGACGGTACCACAGTCATGCTCAGTGACGATGACATCCTGGGCCACGTCGACCAGCTTGCGGGTCAGATAGCCGGAGTCGGCGGTCTTGAGAGCGGTATCGGCCAGACCCTTACGAGCACCGTGGGTGGAGGTGAAGTATTCCAGCACCCGCAGGCCGTCCTTGAAGGAGGCCCGGATCGGGGTCTCGATGATCTCGCCATTGGGCTTGGCCATCAGGCCGCGCATGCCGGCCAGCTGACGCAGCTGGGTCTCGGAACCACGGGCCTTGGAGGTGGCCATGGCATAGACCGGATTGATGTAGTCGTTGGCCCCGGTCTTCTGGCGCAGATTGGCCATCAGAGCCTTGCCAACGGCCTCGGTGGCATGGTTCCACACGTCACGGACGCTACGATGGCGTTCCTGGGCGGTGATCAGACCACGCTGGTAGGCCTTGAGCAGCTTGAGGGCCTTCTTGTCGGCCTCGGCGATGATCTCGTCCTTCTCCGCCGGGGTATCAAGGTCAGCAACCCCAAAACTGATGCCCGATCGGGTTGAATAGCGGAAGCCCATGGTCTTGATGTAATCCAGGACATCAATGGTTTCCTGACGTCCCAGCACCTCGAAGCAGTCAGCGATGACTCGGGACAGACTGCCCTTGTCCTGAGTGAAGTTGTAGTAGGGCAGATCAGCGGGAAGATGTTCGTTGAAGAACACCCGCCCGACCGTGGTCTCGATCAGCGATCCGGCCGCCACCGACTTGCGCAGGGCGGAACTGCTGGCCACCAGACGATCAGCGGCCAGCTGGACCTTGATCGGGGTGTGCAGGGTCACGGCCCCATGCTCATAGGCCATCTCGACCTCGTCATAGGAGGCGAACACCTTGCCCTCGCCAGGCTGATTCTCCATGTCGCGGGTCAGGAAGTAGCAACCCAGGACGATGTCCTGGTCAGCCGAGATGATCGGCCGGCCGTTGGCGGGCGAGAAGATGTTGTTGGTCGACAGCATCAGCACCCGGGCCTCGGTCTGGGCCTCGATCGACAGCGGCAGATGAACCGCCATCTGGTCACCGTCGAAGTCGGCGTTGAAGCCCTGACAGACCAGCGGATGCAACTGGATTGATGACCCATCGATCATCACCGGCTCAAAGGCCTGGATGCCCATGCGGTGCAGGGTCGGCGCGCGGTTGAGCAGCACCACCCGGCCCTGGATGACCTCGTCGAGGACCTCCCAGACCTCTTCGTCACGACGCTCCAGCTTGCGCTTGGCGGCCTTGACGGTCTCGGCGAAACCGCGTTCCTTGAGAGCCCGGATGATGAAGGGCTGGAACAGTTCGAGAATGATGGCCTTGGGCAGGCCACATTGATGCAGCTTCAGATTGGGACCCACCACAATCACAGAACGAGCCGAGTAGTCGACCCGCTTGCCAAGCAGATTCTCGCGGAACCGGCCCTGCTTGCCCTTGATCATGTCGGTCAGTGACTTGAGAGGACGGTTGCCGGAGCCGAACACCGCCCGCTGGCAGCGACCGTTGTCGAACAGGGCGTCAACAGCCTGCTGCAGCATCCGTTTCTCATTGCGGATGATGATGCCAGGGGCATTGAGCTCGATGAGCTTCTTGAGGCGATTGTTGCGGTAGATGACCCGACGGTAGAGATCATTGAGATCGCTGGTCGCGAAGTTGCCGTTCTCCAGCGGCACCAGGGGGCGCAGATCAGGCGGAATGACCGGGATGGTGGTCAACAGCATCCACTGAGGATCATTGCCGGAGATGCGCAGATCTTCAGCCAGGCGCAGGCGCTTAGTCAGCTTTTCGATCTTCTGCTTGGCCCGGGTATTGGCCAGCTCATCACGGAGATCGCTGATCAAGGTGTCGAGGTCAAGATGCTGGACCAGCTCCTGGATGGCCTCGCCGCCCATCATGGCCTTGAAGTCGTCACCATAGGTGTCGAGATGCTTGCGGTACTGCTCCTCAGAGAGGACCTCCATGTATTCCAGCGGAGTGGTGCCAGGATCGGTAACGATGTACTTCTGGAAGTAGACCACCTGGACCAGGGAGCTCTGCTTGACGCCCAGCAGGGTGCCGAGGCGCGACGGCATGGCCTTGAAGAACCAGATATGGGCCACCGGGGCAACCAGGTTGATGTGGCCCATGCGCTCACGGCGGACCCGCGAGTGGGTCACCAGCACGCCGCACTTCTCACACACGATACCCTTGTACTTGACCCCGGAATACTTGCCGCAGAAGCATTCCCAGTCCTTGGTCGGACCAAAGATCTTCTCGCAGAACAATCCGTCCTTCTCGGCCTTGTAGTTACGATAGTTGATGGTCTCTGGACGCTTGACCTCGCCCTGGGACCATGACCGCACCACCTCGGGAGAGGCCAGACGGATGGACACCGCATTATAGTCGGGGACGTGCGAGGTGTTCGGATTAAGAATGTCGATCATGCTGGACGTTCCCTATTGGTGGGGTGGCGAGACAGAACCGAGGCGTCTATTCCTCAATCACGGTCTCGGCTATGGTCTCTTCACCGATCACGGTTTCCTCAATGGCGTCACCCATTTCCAGACCGAAGTCGAGGGCTTCACTATCAGCCATGCCCTCGCCTCCTTCGATCGGACGATGCAGTCGGATGTCCAGGCCCAGGCCCCGGATCTCATTGAGCAGCACCTCGAAAGCCATGGGCATGCCATAGGTCAACGAGCCATCGCCCTTGACCATGCTCTCGTAGATCCGGGTACGACCGTCCACATCGTCTGACTTGACGGTCAGGATCTCCTGCAGGACGTTGGCCGCCCCGTAGGCTTCCAAGGCCCAGACTTCCATCTCTCCGAAGCGCTGGCCACCGAAGCGGGCCTTGCCGCCCAGCGGCTGCTGGGTGATCAGCGAGTAGGAACCGGTCGAACGGGCGTGGAGCTTGTCCTCGACCAGATGGTGAAGCTTGAACATGTACATGATGCCGACGGTCGACTCCTGGTGCATACGTTGACCACTACGGCCATCATACAGACGCACCTTGCCATTTTCCGGCAGGCCGGCCTCACGCAACAGGTCCCGGACCTCATCCTCGCTGGCACCATCGAACACCGGCGTGACTGCCTGCAGACCCAGGGTCTTGGCCGCCCATCCGAGATGGACCTCCAGCACCTGACCGACATTCATACGGCTGGGCACGCCCAGGGGGTTGAGCAGGATGTCGACGGTCTGGCCGCTGGGCAGGAAGGGCATGTCCTCCTCGGCGACGATGCGCGAGATGACGCCCTTGTTGCCATGACGACCGGCCATCTTGTCACCGACCCGCAGGGTCAGCTTGCGAGCTACGAAAACCTTGACCATCTCCAGGACCCCGGCCGGCAGATCATCACCGCGCTTGGCAGCCAGCAGTTCCTTCTCACAGTCGCGACCGACCTCCTCGATCTGAGGATCAAACTCGTCATACACGGTCCGGGCCCGACGACGCTTGCCGCCCACAAAGTTGAGGGCCTTGACCGGCAGGGTGCGGTGCAGCTTGAGCACCTCCTCATCGGTCAAAGAAGCATCATAGTCAATGATCTCACCAGTCTCGATATTGACGACATTTGATCCGGCAATCTCCCAGATCTTGTTGAACTTCTCACGGATCAAGGCCACCTGCCGCATTTCATGCTTGCGCTCAATCTCGCGCAGACGCCCATGCTCCTGCTTGCGGTCCTTCTCCGTGAGGGAACTGCGGCGCTGGAAGTGCTTGACGTCAACCACTACGCCATGAATACCGGGCTTGAGAACCAGGGAATCATCACGCACATCTTCACCGGCCCGGCCAAAAATGGCATGCAGCAACTTCTCTTCAGGCGTCAGTTCGGACTTGTTCTTGGGACTGACCTTGCCCACCAGGACATCACCCGGCGCGACCCGCGATCCGATCTTGATGAAGCCGCGCTCATCAAGGTTGCGCAGTGATTCATCGCTGCGACCAGGCACCTCGCGGGTGAACTCCTCCTTACCAAGCTTGGTCTCGCGGATCTCGACCTTGAACTCCTCGATGTGGATCGAGGTGTAGGTATCCTCCTTGAGCAGACGCTCGTTGATGACGATGGCGTCCTCGAAGTTGTAGCCTTCATAGGGCATGAAGGCCACCAGGGAGTTGCGGCCCAGAGCCAGTTCCCCGCCCTGGGTACCGCCACCGTCGACAATGATCTGGCCCTTGCTGACCTTCTGGCCGGGCTGCACCAGCGGCACCTGATTGAGGCAGGTGCGCTCATTGAGACCGTGATACTTGCGCAACTCATAGGAGTATTCTTCATCACCGCAGCGCAGGCAGATGTGACGACAGTCGACCGACACCACTTCGCCATCAGCTGGGGCTGTGATGACCATGCTGGACGACTTGGGTATCTCACGTTCCATGCCGGTGGCCACGCAGGCCCGCTCGGTGATCATCAACGGCACCGCCTGACGCATCATGTTGGCACCCATCAGGGCCCGGTTGGCGTCATCGTGCTCAAGGAAGGGAATCAAGGCCGCCGATACGCCCAGCATCTGCTTGGTCGACACGTCAACATAATTGACCTCGGCCACCGGACATTCGGTGAACTGACCGGCGTGGCGGACCTGGCAGATCTTCTGGCTGATGCGACCCTGGGCATCACTGAGGACCGAAGCCTGGGCGATCTTCGCCTCAGCCTCCTCATCGGCCATCAGATACACCACCTTGTCGGTGATGGCGCCATCTTCGACCACGCGATACGGCGTCACCAGGAAGCCATATTCGTTGACCGCCGAGTAGATCGACAACGACACGATCAAGCCGATGTTGGCACCTTCCGGGGTCTCGATGGGACAGATGCGACCATAGTGCGAGGTATGGACGTCGCGTACCTCAAAGCCGGCCCGTTTGCGATTGAGGCCACCGGGGCCGAGCGCCGACAGGCGTCGCTCATGGGTCAACTGGGACAGAAGGTTCGACTGGTCGACGACCTGCGACAGTTCGCCACGCTGGAAGAAGTTGGCGATGGCGCTGTCAACCGCCTGGCTGTTGAACAGGTTGCGCGGCTGCATGGCGGCCAGCAGATCCTCGGGAGCCAGGTCACGCGACAGCTTCTCCTTGACTGCCCGACGCAGCTTGAGCATCGACGCCCGGACCTCATCGGCCAACAGGTCGGCGATCGGCCGGGCCCGGCGATTGCCGAGGTGGTCGATGTCATCAACCTCGCCCTCATGAGCGTTGGAGCGGATCAGGCGCA
>SLQH01000082.1 GCA_007131555.1 Planctomycetota bacterium
GGTCATCACCCTGAGCTTCCGCCGCTATTCCTGGCATGATCGACATACGGCTAGGATTGCCCGACCATAACCGAGCATGATTGTGACGACTCTGGAGGATCGCGATGCCACCGCATCGTACGCCCCGCCGACTATCAGCCGCAGCCAGTGATCCCAATACTGGCCGGGCCCTCTCGTCCCTGATCGAACCCGGCCGCCAGCGCCTGCGGATCATGGCTCTGACCATGGCCCTGGCCTTCAGTTGCGGACTGGCCATCAATGCCGTGTTCGCACGTTGGGGCTGGCAACCGGTCTTTCGCCAGCCCCTGCTGACCACTGGCAGCTTCATCGCCCTGGTATTGTTGTCAGTCCTGGTCTTCCATGTCGTTGGACGACCCGGCATCACCGCACAACGTCTACTGTTGCTGGGACGGATGTTCCATCTGTGTGTCGCCCTCGGTCTGGCCTTGCCGGCCTACTGGGGAGCCGACGAACAACTGACCATGGCCATGACGCCGCTGTCGGTGTGGATCGTATTGTTCGCCCTGGTGGTGCCGACAACACCGCTCAGCGGCCTGACCACGGCGTTGTCGGCAGCCGCCATAGCGCCACTGATGCTGGTCATGGGCTGGGCCGGAGCCAGTTCTCTGCCCGATACCGAAATGCTGGTCCGGGTCACCCTGCCCAATGTGATCTGTGCCGGCCTGGCCCTGTTCCCCCTCTTCGTCAGCTATAGCGCTGCCCGCCGTCTGGCTGAAGCCGATCGACGCCTGCGCGAAATGGGCAGCTACCGCCTCATCGAACGGATCGGCGGCGGCGGCATGGGTGAGGTATGGCGGGCCGAACATCGCCTGCTGGCCCGACCTGCAGCAGTCAAGTTGATCCGTCCTGACACCCTGGGTCAGGCCGCCCCGCAACAACGAGCTGACATCATCGCCCGCTTCGAGCGCGAAGCCCGGGCTGTAGCCGGCCTGAAATCACCCCACAGCGTCCGCCTCTTTGATTTCGGTTCAGATGACCAGGGCGTGTTCCACTGCGTCATGGAACTGCTGGACGGGATTGATCTTGAAGGACTGGTACGCGACCATGGCCCCATCGGCCCGGCCCGGTGCTGTCATCTCCTGCGTCAAGTCTGTCTGGCCCTGGCTGAAGCCCATCAACACGGCGTGGTCCATCGCGATATCAAGCCGGCCAATATCATGATCTGCCGGATGGGCGTCCAATGCGATGTGGTCAAGGTGCTGGATTTCGGTCTTGCCACCTGCCGCTGTGATGGCGCTGACCCCCCGGCTCGACGCCTGACCGATGAAGACCAGATCATCGGCACACCGGCCTACATGGCTCCTGAACTGCTTGAGGGACACACCAACATCAATGGCCAAGCCGACATCTATGCCCTCGGCTGTGTTGCCTACTACCTGCTCTGCGGTCAGCAGCTCTTTACCGGCCCCGGCATCGAGGCCATCATCACAGGGCACCTCCACAAGCCACCACCCCCTCTGCGTTCCCGCACCGACAAACCCCTGCCTGCCGATCTTGAAGTCATCATCATGGAATGCCTGAACAAGGATCCGCAACGGCGTCCAACAGATGCCTTGAGCCTCTGGCACCGACTGGGCACCTGTAGCGATGCCACCTCCTGGAATGATGACCTGGCCCGGGCCTGGTGGCGGCGGCACCGTCCCCAGATCATCAGCCCCTGCTGAGGCCGGTTGGCGCCTGAAACACTTTCAGCGCTCAATCCCCTCCTGGGCCCGGCAGCCGTCATCGAAGGCGTGCTTGACGCAGGCGATGCTGCTGACGGTATCTGCGACCGCGATCAACGCCGCACTGGCTCCTCGCCCGGTGCAGATGCAGACCTGATGCGGCTCCAGGCCAGAGAGCAGATCCAACACCGCAGCATCGCTCAGCAGACCAGCGGTCACCGCCCCGCAGACCTCATCAAGCACCACGGCATCATGGCTGGCAACACACTGCCGAGCCCGTTCCAGGCCGGCTGCGGCGGCGGCCTGGTGGGCCGCATAGCGCGGGGCACTCGGCGCTGGCACGAAGCCCAGGCCACACTGTTCCACCACCACCCCCAGCCGGGCCAGGCTGGCGATCTCGCCGCTATCGGCATCATGCTTCATGAACTGCACCACCGCCACCGTGTATCCACGGGCCACCAGGCGCAAAACCTTGCCCATGGCGGCGCTGGTCTTGCCGGCCCCATCACCGGTGAACACCAGAATACGAGGACCGTGCTCAGCCATGTCGCGATGGTGAAGACGGTCGCGACGAGATCAATTCGCATCTTCCCGGCAACAGGGCGATACAGGCGACCTCATAGGACGCTGTCACGGACAGCATCCTGGCCACGCTGTCGCGCCCAACGGACCATGTGGTTCAAGGCCCGGCCCTCCCGCGTTGCACCCCAGTCATGGCAGACTAGGGTGCCGCAGTGCGGTCATCAGCGAGTGGTGCCGACACTGCCATAAGTCATCAGCTGCAAGGAGCATCTCGTGGAAGTCCGTCGTATCGGCATCATCATGAACGGCGTCACCGGCCGCATGGGCACCAATCAGCACCTCAAGCGATCGATCCTGGCGATCATTGCCCAAGGTGGCATCCGCGTCAGCGACCAGTTGGTCCTCATGCCTGATCCCATCCTGACCGGTCGCAATGCCGCCAAGCTCCAGGCCCTGGCCCATGAGACCGGAGTCGAAAAGTGGACCACCGACCTGGATGGCACTCTGGCCGACAGTGACTACGAGATCTTCTTTGATGCCTCCGGCACCGCCTATCGGGTGCCATTCATCGAAAAGGCCATCGCCGCTGGCAAGGCCATCTACAGTGAAAAGCCCACTGCCATGACCTCGCAGGAGGCCGTCAGGCTGGCCACCCTGGCCGAACAGGCCGGTGTCAAGAATGGCGTGGTCCAGGACAAGCTGTGGCTACCGGGTCTGCGCAAGTTCCTGATGCTCAAGGACCAGGGCTTTTTCGGGGACATCCTGTCGGTGCGAGGTGAGTTCGGCTATTGGGTCTTCACCGGTGAACACCTGGACCAGCCGGCCCAACGACCGAGCTGGAACTACCGCAAGGTCGAGGGTGGCGGCATGATCGTCGACATGCTGTGCCATTGGCGCTACGTGATCGACAATCTGTTCGGGGCGGTGCAATCGGTCAGCTGCCTGGGAGCCACCCATATTCCCCAGCGCATCGACGAATCCGGCCAAGCCTACGCCTGTGATACCGACGACAGCTGCTACGCCACTTTCGCCCTGGAAAATGACGTGGTCGCCCACTTCAACTGCAGCTGGTGCACGCGAGTACGCCGTGATGACCTCCTGACCATGCATGTCGATGGCAGCAAGGGCTCAGCCGTGGTCGGCCTGCGCAAGTGCTGGGTCCAGCCCCAGGCCATGACCCCCAAGCCGGTATGGAACCCCGATATCGACAACCCCATCGACTTCTTCGCCAACTGGCAGGAGGTTCCCGATTTCGGGCCCTACGACAATGCCTTCAAGATCCAGTGGGAGCTCTTCCTGCGCCACATCATCCTCGACGAACCCTTCCGCTGGACCCTGCGTGAAGGCGCCAAGGGTGTGCAACTAGCCGAGTTGGGGCTGGAATCCTGGGCCCAGCGCCGGTGGATCGACATCCCGGCATTAGGATGAGCCACGACATCGCCCCGCCCGGAAGACCGGACGGGGCGATGACTCTTCTCGTTCTCTCTCTCGTACCGTACCCGTATGCCGTCAGCGATTGGCTCCTCCGCCCAAGGCCATCGGCAGATAGCGGTAGTAGACCTGCAGGCTCAAGGTCACGTAGGCGGTGGAGACCAGGCGGCCGATCTGATGTCCGTAGAACTCGGTGCCCACAAAATCCCAACTGCCATCGAAACAGGACGGATCACGACGCTGGGCCGCAACCAGCATGTCACGGACGGTGTCATTCCAGGTCTGCCAGCGCTCACCGCCCATCTGGAAGATGCCCAGGGTGTTGTAGTACATGAAATAGGTGTTGGTGGGGTATGCGGTGGGAAGATTGTTCTCCATCACATAGTTGGCCATGGTCTGCATCATGATGTCGTCGGGATCGATGCCCAGGAACACGCCGCACAACAGACCGACACAGGCCAGATTGGTACGCCCGGTCGCATTGGCCTGGGCGTTCCAGGTATAGGGGAACCCACTGCTGTCGTACGGTGACAGGCGGGCATGATCGGGATTGGCGGCCTTCCAGGCCCCGCGCACATAGCGCTCGGCTCCCTGCAGGGAATTGCCGATGTCCAAACCGGCGGCATCAGCGCTCTTGAGCGCCATGACCACCCAGCCCGTCACTGAAGCATCCATGCGATCAAGACGAGGACGGACGTAGTCCCAACCCAAGCCATAGCCGTCTCCGTCTTGCGTTTGACGCTCGATGAGAACGTTTATCGCCTTCTGGGCCGGCTTACGCAGCGTCGGGTCATTTGAGAGGGCAAAGGCCTCAGCCAGAGTCATGGCCACGATACCCTGCTCATAATTGCGTCCGTAGTTGAAATTGCCGTCGTGGGCCTCCACCAACCACTCCATCCCCCTCCGTACCGTCTGGCGCCAACGTGACATATGACGATGGTCATAGCCAGCACCCAGATAGCACAGCAGGGCGTAAGCGGTAGCGGCGCGGTCGCCGGCGGCTCCGATATGGGCGGTCCCAGGCTCGCACCGAGGCCCTCCTTCGTTGCAGTTGGCCGGATAGCCAGCGACTGACCACTGACCATTGGGCGATTGATGGATGGCGAACCAGCGCAGGGCCGCCTCGACCGCTCGCTCCGACTCCTGGCTGCCGCCAAAGCGACCAACTGCCCGCCGCCGGCCACCGCCGGAACGACTCCCGAACAGACCCGCCGCACCGCCTCCTGGGCCGATCGCCATGTAGACGAATGACGAGGTCATCTCGTAGCTGCTCACCGCCTCCTCCCGACCGCGGGCCGTGGCGTCCATCTCCACTGGATCCTCGGTCTGAATCTCATCGACCGGCATGTCCAGCTTGGTGAGCTGGGGATTCACCACATCGACAGGAACTTCAAGATTGAATGTCTGCTCCTGCTCCAAGATAGTACGCTCCGGCTGATGCTCCTCCGGCTGGGGAGGCGGCTCCATCACCGTGAGGTTGACCACTCCCTGCTCAATGAATTCCTGAGTGATGACGATGGTGGCGATGATCAACAAGGCCAGACTGTGGATGAGGACGCTCAATCCCCACGCCCCCAGTCCAGCGGTGCGCTCGTCAATCCGATCGCCATCCAGGGCCTCTCCCTCGAAGTCCTCGTCGATGTCGTCGTAGTTGTGCTGGCTCATGATGAAACCCTCCTTGTGCCGTAGTATCTTCGGCATGGAGGATTAACGCAGCAACATAGATCCGGTTCATGGGATTATTGCGGTTCTCACATAATCCTAGGAGCCTGTAAGGAATAGACTGACACGTCGCCTGGCTTGGCCTTTTCGGCCCCTATCCGGCGAAATCCTCACCATAGCTACGGCTATGGCTGCGGTTTTCGACGAAATCGGGACTCAAAATGCCCTGCGCTTGTGCTCGGTCGCTATCCCTTACAGGCTCCTAGAAACGGCAGTTAGGCTGTGGGCTTTTGACTTTAGGGCTGCTCTTCAAGCGGATATGCGTGGCCAGAACCGGTTCACCTTCTGGGTGAAAGCCCGAATCTGTCTATATCGCCTTGTACAGCAACCCTACAGCCGCAAGTCGCGAGCCAACAGCCAGATGTAGGATTATCGTCATACAACCACGCAGACACCACACGACATCGCCCCGCCCGGATGACCGGACGGGGCGATGACTCTTCTCGTTCTCTCTCTCGTACCGTACCCGTATGCCGTCAGCGATTGGCACCGCCGCCCAGGGCCATCGGCAGATAGCGATAGTAGACCTGCAGGCTCAAGGTCACATAGGCGGTAGACACCAGTCGCCCGACCCGATACCCAGGGAACTGGGTTCCTTCGAAATCCCAGCTGCCATCGAAACAGGCCGGATCACGACGCTGGGCCGCAACCAGCATGTCGCGCACGGTGTTGTTCCAGGTCTGCCAGCGCTCGCCACCCATCTGGAAGATGCCCAGGGTATTGTAATACATGAAGTAGGTATTGGTGGGATAGCCGGTCGGCAGATTATTGGCCATCACGTAGTTGGCCATGGTCTGCATCAGGGTCTCATTGGGATCAATGCCCAGGAACACGCCACAGAGCAGACCGACGCAGGCCAGGTTGGTACGACCGGTCGTATTAGCCTCGGCGTTCCAGGTATAAGGGAAGCCGCTGCTATCATAGGGCGTCAGATTGGCATGATTGGGATTGGCAGCCTTCCAGGCTTGACGCACATAACGTTCGGCTCCCTGCAGGGAGTTGCCGACATTGAGACCGGCAGCATCAGCACTCTTGAGGGCCATCACAGCCCAACCGCTGACAGATGCGTCCATACGCGAACGGTTGGGGCGTCTATAGTCCCAGCCCAGACCGTAACCTTCACCATCCTGGGTCTGACGTTCAATCAGGATATCAATGGTCTTCTGAGCCGGTTCGCGCAGCCATCCGTCACCGGAGAGGGCAAAGGCCTCGGCCAGAGCCATGGCCACCACAGGATGCTCGTAGTTGCGGCCATAGTTGAAATTGCCGTCGTGGGCCTCAACCAGCCACTCCAGGCCACGACGCACCGTCTGACGCCAGCGCGACATGTGACGATGGTCATAACCGGCTCCCAGGAAGCACAGCAGGGCATAGCCGGTAGCAGCCCGATCGCCGGAAGCGCCGGTATGGGCGGTACCCGGCTCGCAACGCGGCCCGCCCTCATCACAGTTGGCCGGATAACCAGCCACCGACCACTGACCGTTGGGCGACTGGTGGATGGCGAACCAGCGCAGGGCGGCCTCGACCGCACTCTCCGAGGCCCGGCTGCCGCCGAAGCGACCGACCGCACGCCGCCGACCGCCGCCAGAACGGCTGCCGAACATGCCGGCCGCGCCGCCACCAGCGCCAATCGCCATATGGGCAAAGGAGGAGGCCATCTCAGAGCTGCTCACCGCCTCTTCACGGCCACGAGCCTTGTCCTCCATCTCCACCGGATCCTCGGTCTGGATCTCCTCGACCGGTAGGTCCAGCTGGGTGATCTGGGGATTCTCGACCGGCACATCAGCCTCGATGTTGGAGGTCTGCTCAGGGGGCATGATGTCACGCTCTGGCTGACGCTCCTCCGGCTGGGGGGGCGGATCCATCACCGTGAGGTTGACCACCCCCTGCTCGATGATTTCCTGGGTGATGACGATGGTGGCGATGATCAGCAGGGCCAGGCTGTGGATGAGGATGCTCAATCCCCATGCCCCAAGACCGGCGGTGCGTTCATCTATCCGATCATCATCCTGTTCCTCGCCGTCGAGCTCTTCATCGAGCTCGTCGTCGTATTCCTGA
>SLQH01000413.1 GCA_007131555.1 Planctomycetota bacterium
CATCCATGCTGGTAATGGGGCCGATGCCGTGCCTGCCATCGGTCAGCGCGTCCCAGTATTCCTGGGTCGAGCAGCCATTGCAGGCCAGCACGCCGGTTCCGGTGACGACCACGCGGCGCTGTGACATCAGGCGTTCTCCGCTACCTTCTTCTCGATGAATGCGACGATGTCGCCGACGGTCTGCGGACCTTCAGCGTTGTCTTCCTCAAGCTTGACACCGAAGGCGTCCTCAAGGTCCATCATGATCTCGGCAATGTCGAGGCTGTCGGCACCGAGGTCGGCGACAACGTTGCTTTCGGCGGTGATCGACGCCTTGTCCTTGTCGAGGCGCTCGGCGATGATGTCGATGATCTTGTTCTGGATGTCGCTCACGATGTGGCTCCTGTTGAGTCAGCCGAATGGGGAGGGATGGAGGGTCACTCCACGGGAAATGACGAAGGGGGGATGATGACTACATGTCGGCGGCGGTCAAGGGGGGAGCGAGCGGCTTTTAGGCTGTCGCCGGACGGCCGGGCGCTTACAGAAGGCGTTCCGGATGGTGGAGCAGATCGCGGACCCGCATGATCAGGCGTCCGGCAGCGCCGCCATCGACCACTCGGTGGTCGAAGGTCAGGGTCATCTCGGCGATTCGGGCCCGATCCCAGCTGTGGCTGGACGGATTCCAGTCGGGCAGGTTACGGACTACTCCCAGGCCCAGGATCAGGCTCTGGTCGGGCAGGGGGATGGGGGTCGACCAGGTGATGCCGAAGGTGCCATAGTTGGATACCGTGGCGATAGACCGATCGTCCTGGTTGCCGAGGTCGCCACGGGAACGGGGTAAAGCCTTGTCATAGGCCTGGTTGAGTTCCTCCAAGCCGAGAGTGTCAACGGCCCGGATGACCGGGGTGCGCACGCCCTGCTCGATCTCGACCGCAAAGGCGATGTCGATGCTCTGGGGATGGATGAGGCGGTCGCCGACCAGGCGGCAGGCGCAGCGGTCGTCCTGCTTGAGGGCCAGGCCCAGGGCCCGGACCGCGTAGACGGTGGCGCTGGGCCGACCGGGGACGCCGCGGCGGTGGGCCAGCAGCGGGTCCATGCGCATCTCGCAGGCGATGGTCGCCACCGGCCGGGTCCAGGAGCGGCGCATGCTGTCGGCCACCGCCACCCGCATCGGGCTGGCCAGGCTGGTGGTGGCCGGATCGATGCCGTCGAGGAATTGTTCGACGTCCCGGGTCGAGACCCGACCGCCGCGCCCGGTGCCGCGGATGGCGGCGATGTCGGCCGGGGTCAGGTTCCACTGGTCCATCAGGGCCCGTACTCGGGGCGAGAAGAAGCCATGACCATGGGCCCGGGCCGGCGGTGGCAGCCGGGGACTCTCATCAAGGGTGCCATCGGCGACACTGGCCAGGGACTCGGCATCAAGCGGGAACAGGGTTCCGGGGGCAGCTGTTGGCACCGCCTCAGGACTGGCTGGCGCGGCAGGAGCACGCGGATCGGGGGCCGTGGTAGCGGCGTCAGCTGAGCTGTCGTCGTTGTCATCGCTTGGACTGTCGTCACCATCACCATCGGTGGTCAGGGTGCCGAGGACCTCGCCAACCTCGCGGCGGTCGCCAGCGGCACAGAGCTGTTCGCTGAGGGTGCCGGCCGCCGGGGCGGTCACGGTCAGTACCGACTTCTCGGTCTCGACCTCCAGGAGGTCCTGATCCGGTTCGACCCGGTCGCCGACCTCGACCAGCCAGGCGACGATGGCGGCTTCAGCGGCGGACTCTCCGAGCTTCGGCAGGCGGATGGCGACGTTGGGCATGGCGTGGCGGTCCGTTGACGATGGGTTAGAAGTTGACCAGGCCGCGGACGGCCTCTTGGATGGCGTTGGCATCCGGTCGATGGGCCGACCACAGGGCCGGATGGAAGGGGATCGGGGTGTTGCGGGCGGCGACCCGCCGGGGCGGGGCGTCGAGCAGATGGAAGCCTTCAGCGCAGACCTGGGTGATGACCTCGCTGGCTACGCTGCCGTAGGGCCAGCCCTCGCTGGCCACCACCAGGCGGCCGGTGCGGGCCAGGGATTCCAGGATGGTCTCAGTGTCCAGGGGCTTGAGGCAGCGCAGGTCGATGACCTCGGTGTCGATGCCCTCCAGGGCCAGGCCCTCGGCGGCGGCCAGGGCGCCCTGGACCATGGCGCTGTAGGTGACCACGGTGCAGTCGCGGCCGGAGCGCCGCACGGCGGCCCGATGCAGGGGCAGCAGCGGGCCGCCGGCGCTGAAGCCGGGGTCACGCAGGTGGTAGTAGAGGTGCTTGTGCTCCAGGTAGATGACCGGATCGTCACAGGCCACCGCCGCCCGCAGCAGTTCATAGGCATCCTGGACCGTGCCCGGGGCCACCACCACCAGGCCGGGATGGGCGGTCAGCCAGCCCTCAGGCATCTGACAGTGGAAGGGGCCGCCGCCGGGCGTGCCGCCGCAGGGCAGCCGGGCCACCAGGGGACAGGGCTTGCCGGTGCGCCAGAAGGTGGTGGCGGCATGGTTGGCCAACTGATTGAAGCCGCAGATGGCGAAGTCGGCGAACTGGAACTCGATGATCGGCCGACCACCATCGAGGGCTGCGCCGACGGCGGCCCCGGCGATGGCGTCTTCACTGATCGGGGCGTTGCGGACCCGGCCGGGGAAGGCGGTGCTCAGGCCCTTGGTGGCCTTGAAGGCCCCCCCGAAGGGGTCCTCAACATCCTCACCGAGCAGGAAGACGCGCTCATCGGCGGCCAGGACCTCGGCCATGGCTTGACGCAGGGCGGCGAGATAGGTGGTGGCTTCGGGACTGCTCATGCCTGGGCTCCGGCACCGGCCGCCAGGATCGGGTCGGCGAAGATCTGCCAGGACTCGTCACTGGCCACGGGATCGGCCTCGCCCAGGGCTTGGTCAACGGCGGCGTCGATCTCGGTCTTGATGGTGGTGTGCAGGGCGGCCAGCTCGGCCTGATCGAGCAGGCCCTGGTCGAGGACCAGTTGGCGACCCTGGTCCAGGCAGTCGACGGCGGCGGCCTTGAGGGCGGGATCGATGTAGGCGGCATCATCATGTTCGCCATGGCCGGCGAGGCGCAGCAGGCGGGCGCTGATCAGCTGTGGCCCGTCGCCGCTGCGGGCCGCCGCCAGGGCCTGGGCGACGGTCTGCCAGGCGGCCCGACAGTCGGTGGCATCGCAGGACCAGCCGCGCAGGCCGTAGCCCAGGGCCCGATCGACCAGGTCGCGGCAGACGAAGTTCTGATGGCTGGGGGTGGAATAGGCGTAGCCGTTGTTGGCCGCCACCACCACCAGGGGCAGGCGTTCCACCGCAGCCAGGTTGATGGCCTCGTGCATGGCTCCGGTCTGCATGCCGCCCTCACCGATGCAGACCACGGCGACGCATTGGTCGCCTGCGACCAGGGCCCCGGTGATCTTGCGCTTGAGCAGGATGCCGACGCAGGGCGCGGCCATGGCCCCGAGATGGCTGATCATCGGTAGCATGCCCTGATCGACCAGACCATGATGGACGTTGCCGTCCCGACCGCGCATGTGGCCGGTGATCCGGCCGAGATAGGTCCGGGCCGCCTCGATGGCCGGCAGGCCGAAGGCCAGGCGGCCGGCCATGTCACGGATCAGGGGGGCGAAGATGTCACCGGGGCGCAGTTGCATGCCGATGGCTGCACTCAGGGCCTCCTGGCCCCGGCCGGTGAACACGCTGCCCGGAATCCGCCCCTGACGGTACAGGGACGACAGACGTTCCTCGAGCAGCCGGGCCCGCAGCATCCACTGCAGGTGGGCGACGGCGTCACAGGGCGCCGGCTCGATGGGCTGATCCATGGTCACATCCTCCCGGCGCTCATGGTCGATCTGATGCGGTCTGGGCTCATGTGCCGCGTCCCCAGACAAGGTAGCAGGAGCCCCACGCGAAGCCACCGCCGAAGGCCACCAGCATGACCCGGCAGCCATCGGTCAGGCGTCCTTCCTGCCAAGCGTCATTCAGCGCCAAAGGAATGGTGGCTCCGGTGGTGTTGCCGCAGAGTTCCAGGTTCATGATCACCTTGTCCATGCCGATGCCCAGACGGCGGGCAGTGGGTTCGATGATCCGGCGATTGGCCTGATGCGGGACCAGCAGATCAATGTCATCGCCGGTCAGGTGCAGGCGCTGCATCAGCTCGTCAGCGGCCTCGGCCATGCGTCGTACAGCATGCTTGAAGACCACCTGGCCATCTTGATGGAGGAACTGTCGTCGTTGCGACAACACCTCGCCGTTGATCGGCTCAGCAGAGCCGCTGGCTGGAACGCAGAGGTTGGCTGCGCCGCTGCCGTCAGAGCCCATCAACAGATCAATGATGCCGGGACCATCAGCCGTTCCGGCTTCCACCACTACACAGCCGGCTCCATCGCCAAACAGGATACAGGTCTCACGGTCCTGGTAGTCGACCAGGCTCGACATGACATCGGCCCCACACACCAGGATGCGCTGGGCCCGGCCGCTTTCGATCCACGAGGCGGCGCAAGACAGGGCGGCGATGAAGCCGTTGCAGGCGTTGATGAGGTCGAAGGCCCAGGCCCGGCTGGCCTTGAGCTTGTGCTGGAGGACGTTGCCCGTGGCCGGGATGACGTGATCGGGGGTGATGGTGCCGACGATGATGCCATCCAGCTGGTCGGCTTCGATCTCGGCCCGTTCCAGGCAGCGCTGGGCCGCCGGCAGCAGCAGATCGCTGACCGAGGTTCCAGGCGCGGCAATATGGCGTTCACGGATTCCAGTGCGAGAGGTGATCCACTCGTCACAGGTATCGACCATGTCTTCCAACATGGCATTGGTCAGCACCCGTTCAGGCAGGTGGCCGGCAACAGCCACCACCCGGGCGCGGCAGGTAACGAGCATCTAGGTCTTCCCCCCGAAAGACGACCGGTCTTGATACGGCGTGAGACCGTGTGACCGCACACTCACAGCGGTTCTGCCGGAGGCTCCTGGGCATGGTCGACCAACGATGGAGTATCGACGTCATCACAGTGGCCATCAATCTCACCGGGGGCCAGAACGCCCTTGGCGACCAGCAGGCTGATCAGGCGCTCCAATTTGCGACTGACCCGCTCAGCGGCACCATCGCGGTCTGGCCGTGGCCGCCGCGCCGGCCGGTCATCATTGCGCCGGTAGCCATCGTCGCCGGGAATGCTGCGGCGGCGATAGCCGTCATCGGCATCGTCGTAGCTGTTGCGCATCGGCTGATCATCAGGGTCACGGGGCGACAACAGGGCGACATCAATGGCCTTCATGCCCTTTTCACCGGCTTGGATCTCAAATTGGACCCGTTCGCCGGCCTTGAGGTAGCGAAAGCCTTCCATGTCGATGTTGTTCTGATGGACAAAGACATCTTCACTGCCGTCATCGGGTACCAGGAAGCCGTAGCCCCGGCGGCAATCGAAACGAGCGACAACTCCAGTAGGCAATGGACACACCCTTCTCAAAGCTGTGGCGGACGGTGCGACCGATGCACCACATCAGTCATGACGTTTCACACCGTCCCCGCGTGAACAAAACAGACTCAACACCCCGCGTCATGGAGATCGCAAGGCCCCTGAGCAGAGACGTGCAGACTAGCGCCCCGATGAAGGCATGCAACCGATGCCGGAGGGCGCGGAGTCGGTAGAGGTGGTTGTCGTTCAGGGAGCTGTTTCAGGGGGCAATGGCGTTGAGCAACGGCGATCCTTGGCACTTCTGTACACGGCGATTGAGAAGAACTGGACCTGATTCGTTGCCGCATGTCATGGTTCCACCCCTTCAGGGCGGTGACCCTAAATCCGGCAGCAGGCTTTAGGGTTGCTGTACAAGGCGATATAGACAGATTCGCCTTTTCACCCAGAAGATGAACTGGTTTTGGCTGCGTATATCGGCTTGATTAGCAACCCTATGGCCCAAGCTCCAGTGCCCAACTGCTGTTATTAGAGTGATGGATATGCGCCTTCGTACCCAGGGCGATCTCATCTCGCCCCCTTGGGGCGATGATCGAGGATGCAGGGGGGTGAAGCAACTCGTGCGGAGCAGCCCGTGACTGTCCAGGGCATCGCCTTGACCATTGTATTCCAGCCCCGAAGGGGCGTCATGGGATAGGCAACGCCCTGGGTAGAGTACCAACACCATCACCGAGCCCTGAAGGGGCGAAATATCATGATGTATGCAGAGCTGGAAATCGGCGGTTTGGGGGGGGGCTGGGTCGCGCCCTGATGTCGCAGTCATGCCGCCGCGCTCAGTGTGGGCGAATATCTGCTTGCACGATCAGCTATGTTCGATTATGTTTGCTCTCACGCAATCGAACATCAGCGAGGCCGCCCGTGTCGATGACCGCCCATGAACGCCATGTCGCCCTCAAGACCCTGCTCGAGACCCAGGGTCAGGTGCAGGTGTCGGTGGTGGCGCGGGAGTGGGGGGTCTCGGAGATGACCGTGCGTCGGGACCTGGGCTGCCTGGAGGACCAGGGTCTGCTGGCCCGGGTGCATGGAGGGGCGGTGGCCAGCGGGGCCCTGAGCTGGACCAGTCGGGCCGCCCGGCATCGGCGCGAGAAGGCGGCGGCGGCGGCCAAGCTGGTGGACCTGCTGCCGCATGGTGGCTGTCTGTACCTCGACGGTTCGACCACCATCGTCCATCTCACCGCCGCCCTGGCTCGGCGGCGCGGCCTAGTGGTGGCCACCAACAACATCGACACCTTCCAACGTCTGATCCATCAACCGGGTCTTGAGGTGCTGCTGGTCGGCGGCCTGCTCAATCGGGGGACCGACAACTTCGTCGGTCCGCTGGCCCTGCGCAGCGTCGAGGCCCTGCATTTCGACCTGGCCTGCTTCAGTGCCTTCGCCCTCCATCCGCAGGGGGGCTGTCTGGAGCCGGCCTTGGAGGATGCCGCCGTCAAGCAAGGGGTCTGTGAGCGGGCCCAACGCATCGCGGTGGCGGTCAATCATCACAAGTTCCATCAGCAGGCGGCCGGAGCCTGGGGCGGCGAGCCGGGGCGTTCGATCCTGGCCAGCGACCTTGATTCGGCTGATCCCCGCCTTGACCCCTTCCGTCCCTCCTTCTGCCAGATCCTCTGACCTCCCCGATCAAGGAAGCTTCCCATGCCTACCCCCGTCATCCTCCCCAAGCAGGGCAACAGTGTCGAGACCTGCATCATCCAGGCCTGGAAGCAGGAACCCGGAGCCACGGTCGCGGAGGGCGAGGTGCTGGCCGAGGTCGAGACCGACAAGGCCGTGGTCGAGGTGGTCGCGCCCTGCGCCGGAGTGCTGCTGGAGCAGTTCTTCCCAGTTGATGCCGATGTTCCGGTGATGACCGCTATCGCCGCCATTGGTGCGGCCGGTGAGGATGTCAGCGCCCTGCGTCCGCAGGCCGCCGCCGCGCCGGCCCCCGTGGCTGAGCCCGCCGCCGCTCCGGCCCCAGCGGCC
>SLQH01000331.1 GCA_007131555.1 Planctomycetota bacterium
CTTGGCCCGCGTGCCGATGCGCGGCGGCCATGCTTTCGTCGAATACCAGCCAGGACGTCGCCTGGCTGGGCCATTTCGGTCGCTATCCCTTACAGACTCCTAGCCCTGATCATCCTGCCGCTGACGACGTTGCACCAGTTGACCGAGGACGGAACGGTTGACCCACAGGTATTCGCCCATGCTGCCGGCCGAGAGGATGGCGCAGATCCAGGTAGCGATGGTGGCATAGAGCAGCATCCAGTCCTGGAAGCCGTAGAAGGGGGCGAACAAGGCCGGTAGGCCGAAGACCGATATGATGGTGGTGCCCTGGGCCCAGGCCTTGGCCTTGCCTGAAAAACGTGCCGCCAGGACCAGGCCCTTGGTGGCGGCCATGCTGCGCAGGGCTCCAGCGATGATCTCGCGCAGGATCATGATCAGCACCGGCAGGAAGGGCACCAGACCGGAGGCGTAGATCGTCTGTTCGTCATTGCGGGCAGCAACGAAGACCAAGGGCTGGAGGACGGTGTTGGCCGGATTGTCGACGATGAAGCCCTGATATTGAGCGCTGGTGGCCAGGCCTGGTGGCAGCAGCATCAGCAGGAAGACCGCCTGTCGGTAGAAGACGTCGCAGAAGGGGTCGGCCAACTTGCCGAAATCCGAGACCTCGTTGCGGGCCCGAGCCACCTTGCCGTCGAAGAGATCGGTCAGTTCGGCGGCGGCGCACAGCAGACCGCAGACCCAGAAGCACCACACTGGATTGGCCGGCACCATAAAATAGCAGACGGCAATGGTCGGGGCGATGACCAGCCGGGCCAGGGTGATGCGATCTGCAAGGGTGATCATGGTGCTTGGTCCTGATTGGGCTCAGGTCTTGAGGACACCGTGCTGTCGCAGGACGGCCAGGAAGGCGCTGCGGGCATCATCGGCCATCGGCACCAGGGGCAGACGGAACTCCTCGCGACAGAAGCCCATGGCGGCCAGGGCGGTCTTGGCCGGTTGGGGATTGGTGTCGCTGAAGGCGGCAGCGGTGAGTTCGCTGATGCTCACCTGCAGGCGTCGGGCCTCCTCAAGGTCCTGGGCCAGCACCGCAGCGCACAGATCGGCAACCAGACGGGGCACGAAATTGGCGATGACGCTGACCACGCCCGATGCGCCCAGGCACATCAGGGGGAAGGTCAGGGCATCCTCACCGGACAGGACCCGGACCCCGCGCTGCATCAGTTCCCAGCTCTGCTGGATGTCGCCGGAGGCCTCCTTGACGGCATCAACATTGCCCAGCTCTGCCACCCGTTCGGCGGTTTCAGGCAAGAGGTTGCAGCCGGTGCGTCCGGGGACGTTGTACAGTACCAGCGGTAGGCCGCAGGCTTCGCGCACGGCCTTGAAATGCTGAAATACCCCTTCCTGGTTGGGCTTGTTGTAGTAGGGGGTGATGGTCAAGACACCATCCGCACCAGCGTCTTCAGCGGCCCGAGCCAGGCTCACTGCCTCAGCGGTGCTGTTGGAACCGGCCCCGGCCATTACCGGCACGCGCCCAGCGGCGAAGGCCACCGTGCGGCGGATCATCTCGTGTTGTTCCTGATGACTGAAGGCCGGGCTCTCGCCGGTGGTGCCACAGGGCAGGAGGCCCTGGGTGCCGTTGGCGATCTGGAATTCGATCATCTGTTCCAGGGCGTCGAAATCGACCTGGTCATCTTTCCAGGGAGTGACAAGTGCGACGATGCTGCCGTTGAACATGGTGTGGTGCTCCTTATGGCGTGATGGGTGAAGGCAGATGAAAGGTGGTCAGTGACAGGGGTTGATCAGGTCGACCATGTCGCGCACGGCCTGTTGCATGCCGACCATCATCGCTCGGGCGATGATGCTGTGGCCGATGTTGAGTTCCCGCAGCAGTGGCAGATGCAGCACCCCGCCGACGTTGTCGTAACGCAGGCCATGGCCGGCGTGCAGACGGATGCCGGCCACGGCGGCCGTATCGGCGGCTTCCTGGAGACGGTCCATGGCGGTATCGACTGCGGCCTGGGTGCCGGTCATGGCGTGGACATCAGCCAAGGCGTTGGCCCAGGTGCCGGTATGCAGTTCCACGGCATCGGCACCCAGGGTGACGGCCTGACGGACGTCTTCGGGATTGGGGTTGATGAACAGGCTGACCAGGATGCCGACGGCCCGCAGGCGGGCGATGGCGGCGGCCAGACCGGCTGGATCGCGACTGAGATCAAGGCCACCTTCAGTGGTCAGTTCGGCCCGATTTTCGGGGACCAAGCAGACGGCATGAGGACGGATGGCGAGGGCCAGGTCAATGATGTCTTCGGCAAGCGCCATTTCGAGATTGACGCTGCCGCGGACGGTTTCGCGCAGCAGGCGGACATCACGCTCCTGGATATGGCGTCGATCACCACGCAGATGGATGGTGATGCCGTGGGCCCCGCCGGCCATGGCCAGGAAAGCGGCCTCGACCGGGTCCGGCTCGTCGGTCAAACGGGCCTGACGAACGGTGGCGACATGATCGATGTTGACGCCCAGGTGGATCATGGGGTAGGTCTCCGCGTACGACGGGCCTATTCAATCACCCAAATCCTGGCCGACAAGTCGCATCATCCCCCATCTGGCTGGAGGCTATAGGGTTTTTGTACAAGCGGATATACGCAGCCAGAACCGGTTCACCTTGTGGGTGAAAGCCCGCATCTGTCTATATCGCCTTCTACAGCAAGCCGACAGCCGGATTGAGGATGATCAGCGCTACCGGAACTCGCGGGGATGGGCGGCCTTGAGGGCGTCGATGGCCCAGGCCCGGTCGGTGCGGCGCAGGTGGTCCTCGTAGCCGTGGGCCTTGATCTTGTTGCGGGCATGGCAGGGGCCACCTTCGGCCAGGACCGTCCACAGGGGGTCCTGGTGATGACCCTCGGGCTGGGTCATCATCATCGTGTCGTGCCAGGCGAGGTAGCGGCGGGCGCCTTCGGCGGCGATGTCCGGGCGCTGGGTGGCGATATCGTGCTGTTCGTGGGGATCGGCGATCAGGTCAAACAGCATCTCGCGGGGCCACAGATGGAAGCCGTCATGCCAGGTGCGCATGTACAGCCAACGATCCCAGCGCACGCTGCGCTGGCAGACGTGGGCGCACTGGCTGATGACCACCTCGTCGCGGCCGCAGGGGGAGGCATCGCGCAGGGTTTGGGCGTAGCTGCTGCCGTCCCACCAGGGGCTGGGGGCCTGGCCCATCAGGTCGGCCATGGTCGGGGCGAAGTCGAGGTTGTAATGGAACTGGTCGTCCTGGCCGACGGCCACCCGACCCGGCGCCCGGATGATCATCGGGATGCGACAGGTGGCGTCGTCGGCGGTGGCGTGTTCGGCGTAGATGCCGAGTTCGCCCTGGTTCTCGCCGTGGTCGGCGCTGATGATGATCATGGTGTCGTCCAGGACCCCGGCATCGGCCAGGGCATTGAGGACCCGGCCGATGTGCTCGTCCATGTAACGGATGCCGCAGTCATAACCATCGAAGTGGCGCTTGAGGTCAGCTCGGTTGCGGATCGCCGGGACATGGCGGGGGCAGTCCGGCAACGGGGTGTCGTCGTACATGTTAATCTCGTGGGCGCAGTGCGGCCCCACCAGTTGCTGATGACGGGCCAGGATCTCGTCGCTGATCCAGGGGGCCGCCTCCTCATCGGCGAAGGGGTTGCCGAAGGACTCGGGAGCCCGGTACACGGTGTGGGGGTCCCAGTAGTGCAGCCACAGGAACCAGTCGTCGGTGGCGGCATGGTCGGCCATCCAGCGCAGGGCCAGGGGGGTGACCTCCTCGGCCGACTCGTTGCCGCTGCGGCCGACATTGTGGAACTCATGGAAGCCGGACTGGAACCACCAGGCGGCATGGCGTTCGGCAAAGGTGCTGATGCCGGCCACATGCATGTCGGCCTTGCGGAACAGCCAGGGCATGTTGTGGTCGCAGGTCCAGTCCTTGAAGCCGCGGGTCCGGCCTTGCAGGCGCAGGTCGGCATGCTGGCCACCATGGTTGACGACCCCCGAATGGATGCCGAAGCGTCCGGTCATGAGGGCCGCCCGGCTGGGCAGGCAGGGGGCATCTGAACAGTAATAGCGGTTGAAGCGCATGCCCTCGGCGGCCAGGCGGTCGATGTTGGGGGAGGTCTGGCGATGGTAGCCATAACAGCCCAGATGGTCGGGGCGCAGGGTGTCGCAGTCGATGTAGAGGACGCGCATGTCAGTCTCCGGGGGCTTGAGCGAGGCGGGCGGCATGGTGGTGGAGGAGGTCGCGCAGGGGGTCGGTCTGGGGATCGGCGCCGCAGACCAGGCATTGGGCCACGGCCAGAACCCCCAGCCGACCGTTGGGGACGGTCACCAGATGGGCCAGACGGCGGACGCCGTTGCTGTTGGCCCAGGGGTCGACGGCCTCCTGGTGCTGGATCTGGGCGGCGAGATGGGCCTTGACGGCGGCCAGCGGCCAGGTGTCGATGCAGCCATGATCCCGGTAGCGCAGGCGTGATCCGGCCGGAGCCGGGGCCTGGGGCCAGTGGGCTTGGCCGAGGCTGGCTACGGCGTCCAGTTCACCATCCCAGGCCCGTACGAAGCCGATCCGGGCTCGCACCGCCACCTCGCCGGCCGGGGCCTCAGCCCGCAGACTGAGGACCATGCCGGCCGCTGAGGGCTGCCACCATTCGCAGCTGTGCCCACAGCTGTCGGCGAGACGGCGCAGATGCTGTTCGATCCGGGCCTGGAAGCTGCCACTGGTGCAGGGGATCAGGTGCTGACAGGCCAGATAGCGACTGTCGTTGGCCTGGCGCATGACCAGTCCCAGGTCGATCAACACGCCTAGCAGGCGTAGCAGCGAGGCCTTGGGGATGGCGCTGGCCCGGGCCAGGTCGTCCAGACGCAGGCCGTCATCCTGACGGGCCAGCAACTGGAGGATGACGATACCACGACTGAGGGCGGGGGCGGCGCTCATTCCATAATTGGAACAACATTTCATATGTGGTCAAGTGTCGCGTTCCGTCCTGGAGCTTGTGTCTGTCGACATCAGTTGTATATATAGAATCCCATGATAACACATGTGATACCATGACGACCGCGCCCGGCATCCGCAAGGCCCTGGCCATCGTCCGTCTGCTGGCCGTCCAGACCGATGGCCTGGGCTTCAACCAGATGCGCAGCGACCTCGATGGCTTGCCGGCCTCGACCCTGTCCCGCCTGCTGCGGGTGCTGGTGGAAGAGGGCTGGGTGCGCCATGCCGCTGATGGTCGCTATCAACTCGGCCCTGGTGCCTGGCAGACCATCGATCGGGCCGTGGCCCTGCGGGCCGACGATGAGGCCCTGATCGCGGCGGCGGTCGAGGCCCTGGCGGCGGCCACCGGCGAGAGCGCCGCCTTCACCGTGTGGGCCGGAGATGGCTTCCTCTTCCGTTACAAGCACGAGATGCCGGAGAGCTACCACTACCTGCCCCTGGGGCAGCTGGGCACCGATGTCTTCGTCAACGGCTTCGGCACCGTCAACTGCGCCTGGCAGGATGACGACGAGATCATGCGTCAGATCCGGCGGCACGGGGTCGATCCGGTGGCGACCAGGGCCCGTCTTGAGGCCCTGCGGGCGGCGCCGCTGTACACCGTGCGTGATCGCGGTCTGCGCTTCATCGCCCCGGTCCATGCCGGAGCCCAGCGGGCCTATCGCGGCGCCCTGGGCGTCACCTGCTCTTTGTGCGATCTTGAGCCTGCGGCCCATCAGGCCCTGGGGGCCGCCGTCCTGGCCCAGGCCCAGGCCCTGACCCGCCGTCTGACCCCCGATCCATCATCCCCGGAGACCCCATGAGCCGTCCCAACATCCTCGTCTTCTTTGTCGACCAGCAGCGCTGGGATACCTGCGGCTGCTATGGCCAGGCCCTGCCGTTGACCCCGCATCTTGATGCGATGGCGGCCGAGGGGACCTGCTTCTCCCAGGCCTTCACCTGCCAGCCGGTCTGCGGCCCGGCCCGGGCGGCGATCCAGACCGGCCGCTATGCCAGCGAGGTCGGCTGTGACGTCAACCATCGCATGCTGCCGATTGGCAGCCCGACCATCGCCACCCGCCTGGCGGCGACCGGTTATGATACCGCCTACATCGGCAAATGGCACTTGGCCAGTTGTGGGCCGATCGGGGGGGCTGATGACTTCCGCATCAAGCCGGTGCCGGTCGAGCGGCGGGGGGGCTATGGCCACTGGCTGGCCAGCGATGCCCTGGAGTTCACCTCGCATGGCCATGACGGCCACATGTTCGACACTGACAACCAGCGCCGCGACTTTCCTGCTGGTCGCTTCCGGGCTGATGCCCAGACCGACTGGTTGCTGGAATACCTGGATACCCGACGCAACCAGGAGCGGCCCTTCCTGCTGTTCGCCTCCTACCTTGAGCCCCATCACCAGAACGATCATAACTGCTACGAGGGGCCGCATGGCAGCCGCGAACGCTGGGCCGACTTCGACCCCCCGGCCGACCTCATCGGCCACGGCGGTGACTGGCGCGAGCAGTACCCGGACTATCTCGGCTGCGTCCACAGCCTGGATCAGAACCTGGGCCGGGTCCGGGCCCGGCTGGCCGAACTGGGCCTGGCCGATGATACCGTGATCATCTACACCAGCGATCACGGCTCGCACTTCTGCACCCGTAACAGCGAGTACAAGCGCAGCTGTCACGACGGCTGTCTGCGCATCCCCTTCGTCGCCTGTGGGCCGGGCTTCAACGGTGGCGGGGTGCGCGATGAACTGGTCAGCCTCATCGACCTGCCGGCCACGGTGGTGGCTGGTGCCGGCCTGGCCGTGCCCGAGGACTTCCGGGGCCGCCCCTTGCAGGGCCTGGTGGACGGCAGCGCCCAGGATTGGCCGTCCTACGCCTTCGCCGAGATCTCCGAGAGCCACGTCGGCCGCTGTCTGCGGACCGCCCGCTGGACTTACGAAGTCTCCCTGACCAAGGCCGGAGCACCGCACTGGCAGGAGGCCTTCCTCTACGACAACCAGCGCGACCCGCATCAGCAGAACAACCTCGTCGCCGAACCCCTGCTGGCCGGCCTGCGGCGCTCATTATGGCAGACCCTGGCCCGGCAGATGATCGCCAACGGCGACCAGATGCCGGTGTTGGAGCCGCGCTAGTCGGTACACGATTTCAGCGAAAACCGCAGTCACAGCCGTAGCTGTGGCGAGGATTTCCGGCTGGATAGGAGCCTGTAAGGAATAGCGACCGAAATGGTCCAGACAGGCGACGTGCCTGTCGATCCCCTACAGAATTCCAGGATCGCCGCATTATACCCGGAGTACCGGGCCTTGGCCCGCGTACATTGGGCGGGCGGAGATTCTTGAGATGGACATAGGCCGGGGCGGCGGCACCATCGCTGCAATGCGCTTGCGTTCATCATCGCCATGAATGATCACGAGTCGCGGGATCCA
>SLQH01000544.1 GCA_007131555.1 Planctomycetota bacterium
GCGCCCAGGGTCAGAACGATGGTCACCGCCGGCCAACGTTGGCGCAGGGCGGCCGTCAGCACGATGGGATCCTCGGTCGGGCTGCTGGCGGCCAGGCCGGCAGCCTCATGCTGATTGACCACCAGTACCGCGATCCGGTCCAGGGGCAGATCAAGGACGGCCGCCGTAAACGGGGCCGGATTGAACCATACCGCCAGGCCGCGAGCCTGGGCCAGATCAATGGCGGTGGCGATATGGCAGGTCTCATTCTGGAGCAGCACCACGGCGTCCTCAGGCAAGGCAGCGATGCTGGCAGCGATATGGGAGACGGGGATGGCATGGTTGGCCCCGGCATGCAAAACGATGCTGTTCTCTCCATCATCGGCCACCTGGATCACGGCATGGCCACTAGGACCAGGGCAACGCAGCACCGCGCTACCATCAACCCCGCTCTCGACCAGCGCCGCCAGCAGAAGGTCTCCGTCCTCACCAACAGCACCACAATGACGCACCGTCGCTCCGGCCCGAGCCAGGGCTACGCTCTGATTGGCCCCCTTGCCGCCGGGATGGACGATCCGTCCACCACTGGCCAGGGTCTCGCCTGGACGCACGATGTGCGGTACGCCGTAGACGATATCAAGATTCAGCGAACCGATGTTGCAGACCACGGCCATGATGTCCTCCTACAGGCCGACACGGCGCAACTGCGACGCTACGACCTGCTGTCCATGGTCGCCATATCGCCCGACAATGCCATGGTCAATCCGGCCACGACCCGCGATACCAGCCTTCGATCAGATCCTGGATGGCGGGGTCCTCGGCCACGGCCGCGATCTGGCACTGCACGGCGCGGCCATAGAGGCTGTAGTGGGCTGGGCTGGCAAAATGGCTCTGGCCATGCCGCAAGCCCATCGGATCACCCGCACACAGCTTGGCTGTCAGCCCGCGCACCCGTTCACAAGCGTGGACCCGCCATGAGCGCAGGGCGAACTGATCAAACCAGGCCTCATAGGGTCCACGATGGGTCAGCAGCCCACCCAGGCTGACAACAAAGCGGGCGCAGCGAGCGAGACCGCTTTCATCGAATGCGGTCAGACCTTGGCCATCCTGAATGCGATAGGGCAGAAGTTCGACCGCCCTCACCTGACCAGGGGCCAGCTCCAGAGCTGCCGTGAATCCCCAATCCATATGCGGAGGCTTTTGCTGGTCTGGAGGTCGCGGAGGAAAGATGAAGTTGCCCAGACTCCACAGGATCGGGGCTGGCTCTTGCCCAGGACGTTCGACCAGACTCATGCCCTGGGGCACATGGGGATGATGAGCAATGACTCCGTCGGCACCCAGGGCCACCAGGGCGCTGAGGCGGTCTATCCAATAGGGCGGCGGCACGGGAGCATATTCCACACCACCGTGGGCCACCACGATCAGGACATCACAACGTTGACGGACCTCAGCCATGATGACCGGCACCATCGGATCGTTGATATCAGCGGCTCCGCCATGAAGCGCCGTCGCCACGGCATCACCGGACTCAGCCAGGGCGACAACGCCGATACGCAGACCACTGCGCTCACAGATCAGCGGTTCCAGGGCCGTCCTCCGGTCACGACCGCCCCCGACGGTCATCAAGCCTGCCGCCCGACAGGCATCGATGGTCGCCCCGACCGCCGCATCGCCCTGATCCCGGAGATGGTTGTTGGCCAGGGTCACGGCGTCAAAACCAGCCCCAACCAGGGATTGCGCCAAGACCGGATTGCCACCGAAGTTCGGCCCATCCTTGGTGATCGGCTGATCACAGACGATCGGCATCTCAAGGTTGATCAGGGCCAGATCAGCGGCTGTCACCGCGGCCAGCACCGGTCCATAGAGTTGGGCAAGAGGTAGTACGGCAAGCTCGCTGAATCCGCGTGCCGCCGCCCAGTCACCGGCCACCAGCAAGCGCGGCCCCGGCGATGAGGCCACGCCGATCTCATAGCGCAGGACATCACTGATCACCGGCAGCGGCGGATCACGCAGGCGGGGCCAAGCATCAGGTCCGGTCATGACAGCACTCCTTGCGGCAACGTGTTGTCCACAACGTTGCTCACATGCAGTGTGCCGATGCAAGGCTTATCCAACAATGGTAAGACCCGACTCCTAGGCCTGGCCCGCCCAAACCACCGCCGATGGTGATCAACCAGCAACGCAGAAGGACGGTAAAAGATCAAGCGATTGATGAACAGTGTATGGAGCTTCAGGATTTCGTGTTGGTTACAATACGACTCTGTTCGACGTCCACTGTGTCTGAAATGGTCTCACGCAAAGATCGCCAAGAACGCAAAGGCCCTGCGGGTGGCGGAAGAGGTTCAGGAGGGCAGGTGTCTGGCCTTCCCTGCCCTCTAACAACTCGCCGTTGGGTCGATCATTTTCTCACAAAGGCACAAAGACACGGAGAAATACCCATGTTTGGCTGTCAGTACATCTAATCCTCTCTGTATCTTTGTATCTCTGTGAGAGACCTCTTCATCAATCGAGCGGATCACGTCAAGGCCCTGCGGGCAGTGGAAGAAGGGCCAAGAGGGCAGCCTCCTGGCTTTATCTCTACGATCTCTGCGCTCTTGAGCGAAGCGGGCGTGAAAGGTTCCGGAATGGTTTCACGCAGAGAACGCAGAGAGCGCAAAAGGCCCTGCAGGCGGCATGTCATTGGCCACCTGAAATCTTGAAGACCCCAGTGTATTGTAAGACTGGCCCTTACTGCATCACCATGCCACCGCAGACCGAAATGGTCTGACCAGTGACATAGGCGGCATCGTCGCTGGCCAGGAAGGCGATGACCCGAGCGACTTCCTGGGCCTCACCCATACGGGCCAAGGGGATGAGCTTGACCATGGTCTGCTTGACGTCATCGGGCAGTTGCTCGGTCATCTTGGTATTGATGTAACCGGGCGCGACAGCGTTGGCCCGCACGCCACGTGAGGCCAGTTCCTTGGCGGTGGTCTTGGTCAGGGCGATGAGGCCACCCTTGGAAGCGGCATAGTTGGCTTGGCCGGCATTGCCCATCAGACCAATCACCGAAGCGACGTTGACGATGGCTCCGCGCCGCCGCTTCATCATGCCACGCATGACGGCCTTGGTACACAGGAAGGCGCCCTTGAGATTGACGGTCAAAACCGCATCCCAGTCGGCCTCACTCATGCGCATCATCAAACCGTCCTTGGTGATGCCGGCATTGTTGACCAGACAATCAATACGGCCAAAGGCCTCTTCCGCCGCCTTGACCCCGGTCTCAACACTGGCCGCCTCGGCGACGTTGATAGCGAAGCATTCAGCCCGCCGACCAGCAGCCCGGACCAGGGCGGCGGTCTCCTCGAGCCAGCTGGCATCAAGGTCGGCCAGGGCCAGATCGGCCCCCTCCTGGGCCAGTTGCACAGCGATGGTCTGGCCAATGCCACGAGCGGCACCGGTCACCAGAGCGACGGTATCAGCGAGTCGGGTCACGGAAAACTCCTTACAGAACAGGATACGGGTGAAATCGGCCAACAGGCGGCGCCAACGACCGAGTCGGCACCATAGCCCAGACAGAGCCGCGAGCAAGTCGGTCGACGGGCGTCAACAGTGCTCAACATTCACTGAGCACCAGCTTGTCGCCCAGGCGTTGGCGCAGACTGGCCCGCCAGCGGCCGGAACGGTCCTCACAATCGGGCGCCAGGCTGTCAACCAGCACCTGCACACCAGGGTTGGCCTCCATCCGCTCCTGATTGACGGCGACGATGGTCTCTGAGGTGACCAGTTCATGACCGACCACACAGACACCGGGAGTCGTGGCGATGGTGCCGCCAGAGCGGACGATGTAGATGGCGTTGTGACCGGCAGCCACCAGGGACTCGATATCCTCAGTGGTGGGACGGAAGGACAGCGTGGCATCGCCCCCACCGACCAGATGACGGTAGATGGCTTCGTAGTTGGCATCGATCAGGACCGGTTCCTCGGCCAGGATGGCGACCTTGGGGTCATCACCGCCATCCCATGCATCAGCCGCGCCCAAGGCGGCAACCCGCTGGGCCCGTTGGTGCGGCATCAAGACGAAATGCCCCAGATAATCGTCAAGGCCAAGACTGCCCAGGATGCGGACATCGGTGTCGGCCTCGACCAGATGGGCCATCAACTCCCGCCAGTCGTGGACGCGCGGCGTATCCACGGCATCCAACAAGGTGTTCTGGAAGGCATCGTAGCAGGTCAGTGACAGATCGCGCTTGTGACGACGCAGATAGGTGGGCGTCACCTCATGCTCGGTCCCGACCAGAACTCCGATCACGCCCTGCCAGGAGAACTCAAGATGATCCAGGGTCATCCGGGTGGGACGCCCGAAACGACCCAGGTCCAATTCCAGATGCAGGGCTTCAGCCGCCCGCCGGGTCACCAGACTGTGGTCGAGCCGCCAGCCTTGCAGCAGGGCATCAACGGCCGGTTTGGGACTGAAGCCCAGGCGTTCACTGCCATCATCGGCTTGATAACGTCGCATGCGCTCAACAGCGGCCGTCGCCTCGTCCAGATCATGGCCGGCGTCATCAGCCGCTCGCAAGGTGGCTGCGGCATCGCCCTGATGCGCAGTCCAGAGGTGGATCAGGCCCTCCTCCAGCTTGATCCGCCGCTTATCCTCCTTGATCAGACGACGAATCTCACGGACCAGTGCGTCATCAAGCCATCCAGCCCCGACCAGCCGCCCCATGACGTCATCCAGGGACCCCCCCTTGGGAGGCACCGCAACAATCACCGGCTCACGCATGCCATCAACTCCTCACCGCAACAACCGCGATTCAGTCACCTGCTGCTGGCGCTCAATGGCCAATGCCAGGGCCGCCAGCAACGAACCATGACGATGACGCTGTCCTGGCGCTGGCCGTATCAGCAGAAGATCGGCACGACGCTCACGCAGGGCTGCCTTGGCACCCGGCGGCGACAGTTCATCGATGAGCAGGACCAGAGCGATCTGCTGCACTTCGTCACCACGACTACGATCATAGCGATGCAACAGCACCGGCAGCCAGCGACCCGGGTCATCGCGTCGGAGAATGGCCAGGGCCCGGCCTCCCCAATAGGGCGGGCCTCCTCCCAACACCCCATCGACCAGGGGCATCAAGTCCTGGGGATCGTAGGCGGCCAGATCGGCAGCGGTCACCGGGTGGGTGACATCATGCCAGGTGGCGATCAGGGCGTCGCGCTCATGGAGCGCCTCGACAGCAACCGCATGTTCCTGCCACCAACGTTGCCAGACCCGACCCGGACCGGCATGATACCCGGTCAGTCGCCGCAGGGTCTGGGCGGCGGCATCAGCGGCTTCGCGCATACCAGAAGCTGCCGCAGTGCGACACAGGGCGGCCAGGGCACGACTGTCACCATTGGCCCCCAGGGCCAGGGCCGCAGCCTCAACCACCTCCGGATCACTGTGGCTCAGGCGCTTGGCCAGGGCCGGCGACAGACGCGGATCGCCCAGACGCCAGGTGGCCCGGATCAGATTGACCAGACCCTGACCACTCAGTTGATCAAGCAGGCGCACCATCTCCGGCACGCTGGCGTGCTGACTAGCGATGTTGTCAAGGCTGGCCCGCATCGCTTGGCGCACCCGTTCCAACAAGGCCTCCCGTTCCTCGGCCATCGACAGTTCAAGGCGATCAATATGACCACCGGCCAGGTGCCACCAGGCCAGATGACGCAGGGCCCGGGGATTGCCCAGGGCTCCCAGGCCCAGAGCCGCAGATTCACGCACCGGTGGACGAGGATCCTGCAAGGCCTCGACCAGAATCGAAAAGCCCGCATCGTGACCGGCCGTACCCAGACCCAGGAGGGCCTTTTCACGCACCTGCGCTTCAGAATCGCGGGCCAGACTGATCAACAGGGGCACGGCCTCATCATTGACAATGCCCCCGATCACCACCGCCAGACGGGCCCTCAGGGCCGGATCAGGATCATCAGCAAACAGGGCCAGATCAGCCAGGGCCTGGGGGCCAAAACGGGCCAGGGCCTGCATTGCCGGGCGATGGACGGTCTTGCGGGCATCACTGAAGGCCGCCAACAACTGCTCCAGACGGGCGCGCCGGGTCTCACCCATCTCGGCAGAGCGTCCGAGGGGCACCATGGCCAACAACAGCAGGACCAGGAGCAGACGCAAGGCGGTGATCATGGGGCGATCATCACCAGGCTCGACGCGCTGCGCAGATCCCCCTTGTCGACCGGATGGAACCGGCAGTCGGCGCTCCCAGGGGAGATGATGCGAGAAACCCATATGTCGAGCAAGGATATGCCGTTGAGGATATCTGCCAGCGGCAATCGCCGGAGCGCTGCCTAAGAAGCCGGTAAGGAACAGACTGACTCGTCGCCTGGCCTGGCCTTTGGGCCTCGGACTGGCCAGAAACCATCGCCCATCACACAGCCACCACGGAGCACCGGGCCTTGGCCCGCGTGCATTCGCGAGCTTGCCATGTGTTCGCCATATGCCAGCCCGATCGGCGGCAGGGCACCTGGGCTACGGCTCGCAGGCACCGCGACTCGTGATCATGTAGGGCAACTACGAGCGCCAGCGGGGTACGGCGATAATGTCGACGCCCCAGCCTATAGCGGCCTCAAGGATCTTCGCCCGCCAAGGCACGCGGGCCAAGGCCCGGTGCTCCGAGTAGAATCCATGAAACTGATGAGTGAGAGAAGGCTGGCAGCGCAGGTCCCTGAGCAATGCCCCCCGCCATGTTCGACCGCCATCCCTTACAGACTCCTGGCATCAACCGGCACTGACCAGTCCGGTCACGTCACAAGCGGCGCAGATGGCCAGCAACTCGGCCAGCATGGCCGGCTCTTGCGCAGCGTCCGCCAATGTCGCCAGGCGGCTGCGCAGTCGATAGATGCGCTTGAGTTCGGCCGGACCGAGTCCGGGCAGCTCTGGCACCTCAAGAGGATAGCTGGGTGACAGGTCAGGCTTGATGCGTTGAAACATCGCCGCCATCGCCTGGGCGGCCTGATCGCTATCCATGGTGGCATGGCGCCAGCGAAAGCCATAGCCCTGCAAGTGCCAGCGACGCCGGGCCGCCGGCTGGGCGATGGCCGCCAGGGGCAAGGGCGCAAACGTGAAGATGGTATAGCGATGCACCGCCGGGCCCTGGCAGGGATAGGCATTGATGAAATCAATGGTGCGATCGATGCTGGCTGGCGTCTCGCCGGGAAAGCCGACGATGAAGAAGCTCTTGGTGTTGATGCCGTGCCGGTCAAGGGCGGCAAGGCCAGACAAGGCTCGTTGCGGGTCCAGGCGCTTGCCCATGTTGGCCAGGATCTCCGGATCACCGGATTCGATACCGAGCAGCACCTCCAGGGCTCCCGAACGGCGCAGCAGGTCAGCAATGTGATCATCAACCATGTCGACCCGCAACATGCCCCGCCAGCGCA
>SLQH01000122.1 GCA_007131555.1 Planctomycetota bacterium
CGGAGACGACATGACAACCGTGAATCTTGAAGATATCGCACGCACCTACGACACAGCCCGCAGCGCGGTCCGGCGCCGGCTGGTCCTGTGTGCCGGGACCGGCTGCATCGCCAATGGGGCCCTGAAGATCCGCGATGCCCTGCTGGAGCAGGGGGCCGCTGCTGGGCTGGATCTGGTGGTCGAACTGCGCGCCGAGGACCCGACCCCTCATGACGGCCAGGTCATCGGGACCGGGTGCCAGGGCTTCTGTCAGATGGGACCTCTGCTGAGCATCGAACCCGAGGACTATCTCTATGTCCGGGTCGGCCTCGACGATGTCCCGGAGATCATCAGCGAAAGCCTGATCGCGGGGCGGCCGGTGACGCGCCTGTTCTATCAGCCGAGCGGGGGCGGGGCCCCTTGTCCCAGCCGTGACGCCATCCCTTTCTATGCCCGCCAGCGGCGCACGGTACTGGCCGGCTGCGGCAGCCTTGATCCGCAGAGTGTGGCCGCCTATATCCATGCCGGTGGCTATCAGGGGGCGCGCCGGGCCTTCACCGCCCTGGAGCCGGCCGAGGTCTGCGATCTGGTCGAGGCCTCGGGCCTGCGCGGCCGGGGTGGCGGCGGATTCCCGACCGGTCGCAAGTGGCGCCTGACTGTTCCCCGTCCTGGGGTCGACAGCTGCGTGATTTGCAATGGCGATGAAGGCGATCCGGGGGCCTTCATGGATCGGGCCATCATGGAGGGCAATCCCCATGCGGTCATCGAGGGCATGCTGATCGCCGCCCGGGCGGTTGCAGCACGTCGTGGCTGGGTCTACGTGCGGGCCGAGTACCCCCTGGCCGTGACCCGGATGCGCCAGGCCATCGCCGAGGCCCGGACCATCGGGGTGCTGGGTGATGACTGCTTCGGCAGCGGCCTGGGCTTCGATCTGGAGATCATGGAGGGGGCCGGGGCCTTCGTCTGCGGTGAGGAGACCGCCCTGATCGCCTCGATCGAGGGTCGCCGGGGCATGCCCATGCCCAAGCCGCCCTTTCCGGCCCAGCGCGGCCTGTTCGGGGCTCCGACGGTGATCAACAATGTCGAGACCCTGGCGGCGGTGCCGCTGGTGCTGCGCGATGGGCCGCAGGTCCTACGCGACCTGGGGACCGAGAATGCCGCCGGAACCAAGACCTTCGCCCTGACCGGCCACGTCGCCCATACCGGTCTGATCGAGGTGCCCTTCGGTACCACCCTGCGCGAGATCGTCGATCAGATTGGCGGCGGGGTGACCGATGACGAAGGCCGCCCCAGCGACCAGGGCTTCAAGGCGGTCCAGATCGGTGGTCCGTCAGGTGGCTGTCTGACCGCCGCCCATGCCGATCTGCCCCTGGACTACGATCACCTCAAGGCGGTCGGGGCGATGGTCGGCTCAGGCGGCCTGGTGGTGATGAACCACACGACCTGCATGGTCCAGGTGGCGCGCTTCTTCATGCGCTTCACCCAGAACGAGTCCTGCGGCAAGTGCGTGCTGTGCCGCGAGGGTACCCGGCAGATGCTGGCCCTGCTCGACGACATCATCGCCGGCCGGGGCAGCGAAGCCACCCTGAGCCTGCTGGAGGAGCTGGGCGAAGCGGTGTCGGTGGGCTCGCTGTGCGGCCTCGGCAAGACGGCGGCCAATCCGGTGCTCAGCACCCTGCGCCACTTCCGTGACGAATACCTGGCCCATGTCGTCGATCAGCGCTGTCCGGCCGGGGTCTGCGCCGCCCTCTGTCCGCCGCGCATCGTGGCCGCATCCTGCCGGGGCTGCACCGCCTGCATCAAGGCCTGTCCGGTCGGGGCCATCAGCGGAGAACGACGCCAGGCCCATGTCATCGACACCGAGGCCTGCATCCGCTGCGGCGCCTGCATCCCCAGCTGCCGCTTCGATGCCATCGTCCAGGGTGCGTGACCGTATCATCGTCGAAACAGCCAACAACAAAGGATCCACCATGACCACCACCGCCACCATGACCATCGATGGCCGCAGCGTCGCCGTGGGTGATGAGCGCAATGTCCTTGAGGTCTGCCGCCGCGAAGGCATCGACATTCCCACCTTCTGCTACCATTCGCACCTGTCGATCTACGGCGCCTGTCGTCTGTGCCTGGTCGACATCGAGGGTCGCGGGGTGGTGACCTCATGCACCACGGTACCGGAGCCGGGGCTGGTCATCCGTACCCACACCGACCAGATCCGACGCATGCGCCGGATCGCCGTCGAGCTGCTGCTGGCCAACCATGACCAGCGCTGCCCCACCTGCGGCAAGAGCGGGGCCTGTCGACTCCAGGATCTGGCCCGCCGTCTGGGCATCCGCGAACCGCGCTTCGCCTCGACCCTTGAGCGGCGACCGGTGGATGCATCGAGCCATGCCGTGACCCGTGATCCCAACCGCTGTGTGCTGTGCGGCGACTGCGTGCGGGCCTGCCGCGAGGTCCAGGGGGTGGGGGCCATCGACTTCGCCCATCGCGGGACCGACAGCACCGTGGTCCCGGCCTGGGGCGAGGACCTGGCCGGCAGCGGCTGCGTCGACTGCGGGGCCTGTGTGGCCGTCTGTCCGACCGGGGCCCTGGTACCGACGTCGTCGGTCGATGCGGTGTGGCACGACCTCCACGATCCGGCCGTCGTGGTGGTGGCCCAGATCGCCCCGGCGGTGCGGGTGGCGATCGCCGAGGAGTTCGGCCAGGAGCGCGGCACCATGGCCACCGGCCAGGTGGTGGCAGCCCTGCGCCGCCTTGGCTTTGATCAGGTCATGGATACCGGCTTCGCCGCCGATCTGACGGTGATGGAGGAGACCGAGGAGTTCATCGGCCGGGTCAGCGCCGGGGAGCGCCTGCCGCAATTCACCTCGTGCTGCCCGGCCTGGGTCAACTATGCCGAACAGTATCGTCCTGACATCCTGCCCCTGCTCTCGACCTGTCGCTCACCACAGCAGATGCTGGGGGCCCTGGCCAAGCGCATCCTGCCCCAGCAGCTGAAGCTGGAGGGTCGGCGTCTGGTGATGGTCAGCATCATGCCCTGCACGGCCAAGAAGGGCGAGGCCCGCCGTCCGGCCTTCGTCCATGACGGCCAGCCTGAGGTCGACCATGTCCTGACCACCCGCGAGCTGGCGGCGATGATCGCCGAACAGGGTCTCGACTGGCGGCGTCTGGAACCGGAGAGCCTGGACATGCCCTTCGGTTTCAAGACCGGGGCCGGCCTGCTCTTCGGGCACGGCGGTGGCGTGACCGAGGCCGTGGTGCGCCTAGCCGGCGAACGTCTGGCCGGACAGGCCATGACCCCCCTTGATCCCCAGCCGGATCCCCGTTGGCCGGGCCTGCGCCGGGCTGAACTGGATCTTGGCGATCGCCGTCTGCGCCTGGCCATGGTCCAGGGCCTGGCCAGCGCCGGAGCCCTGGCCGACGCCGTGCTGGCCGGTGAGGTGGAGTACGACCTGATCGAGGTCATGGCCTGCCCTGGCGGCTGCGTGGGCGGGGCCGGTCAGCCGGTGACCATCGACCCCCAGGCCGTTGCCCGCCGGACCAAGGCCCTGCGCGAGGCCGACCGCACCCTGCAACTGCACCGTTCGCAGGACAACCATCTGGTGGCCGCCCTCTACGCCGAACATCTCGGCGCCGTCGGCAGCCCCCGGGCCCACGCCTGCTTGCATACCTGCCACGGGGCGGCGGGGCATTGAAGCCGGAGGACGCCAAGGTCTTGGACGCTGCTGCAGGCCGGGTTGATCGTTGTGGTCGGGCTTGGCGCTATTGGGGAGCGTCGGGGGCCGGAGCTGTGAACTCCAGGCTGTGGTCGCTGCCGGGGTCGAGGTCGGGGAAGCTGGCCGGGATCGGCTGTGGTTCACCGGAGCCGAGGCTGACCAGGGCCTCGACCGGCCCGGTCACGGTGATCAGCCGCCGGGGGGGGCTGGTCACATTCGATGAGGAAGGCTCCCCGGCCGGAGGTGCAGACGATCAGTCGTCCATGCACCGAGGGATCGGCGGCCAGATTGATCACCTTGGCCAGGGGCATGTCCGGGCTGCTGATCAGGGTCCAGGTGGCCCCCTCGGCGTTGCCGGGCAGGCTGCTGGCGTCGTCGCTGCGGTAGATGCCATCGACTCCGGCGATGCGGCCATTGAGGAACACCGTTGGCGTGTCGTGGCCTGGGGCCGGGGCTCCGAGAGCGACATCAGTGGCCCGCTCGATGCCGGCGATCCAGGTCCAGGTGGCCCCGCCGTCGGTTCCGCGATGCAGTGAGCTGGTGCTGTAGGTGCCATAGGCCACCCACAGTTCACCGGATGCCGTCGGATGGGCCACCACCTTGGTCTTGTAGTCCCAGTCCTCCGGCGCGCTGGAACGTTGCTGCCAGGTGGCGCCGTAGTCAGTGCTGCGCCAGCAGATGCCGAGCAGGTGACCGTTGCCGGTCAGCAGATAGAAGGTGCCAGCCGCCACCCGGTCGGCGACCAGGACGGTGCTGGGGAACCAGTGCTGATCGAGCTGGTTGATGCGTGTCGGCAGGCCGCTGACCCGGCTCCAGGTGCTGCCGCCATTGCGGGTATACCAGACCCCGGGCGGATCCTTGCCGTTGTCGGCCCAGCTGGCGGTCTGGGGCGCCCATACGAAACTGTCGGCATCATCGGCGGCGATGGCGATGTTGCCGCCGAAGACCCCGCTGTAGTTGGCGGTCGGATCGGGGTTGGCGAGTCCGCTCCAGCTGCTGCCACCGTCGCGACTGATCCGGGCCAGAGGGTTGCTGTGGTTCTGGTCGCTGCCGACGACGATCAGGGTCTGGGGGTCGCTCTGGGCCCAGTCGATCCCGGTGGCGATGCCGAAACCGTCGGGGATGACCGGGCTGACGGTGGCCTGGGCATCAGCCAGACGATAGGCGAACATGTCGGCGACTCCGAGGACCAGATGGCCGCCAGCAGCCGCCGGAGTGATGCGGGCGTGGTTGACCACCAGTTCCTCGACCCCCTGCATCGGTGCGGTCCAGGACGGGGTGGCGATGCGATGGTTGGCGGTGGTCAGGACCCCGAAGCCGGTGGTCACCCACAGGCGGTCGGGCTCCTGGCTGGCGATGGCCAGGCCACCGGACCAGCCCCAGAGATGCCAGGTCGGCCATGATGGTGGCACCGTCGGATTGCCCAGCGGGACCGCGGTCCACGACGCTCCGGCATCATCCGAACGCCAGATCCAGTCGGTGGCCCGACTGTTGTAGGTGGCCACCACCAGGCGGTCAGACAGGGTCGGATGCACGGCCAGCGGGCCCCAGCTCTGGCTGGCGACCGGGGCGATGCTGGTCCATGAGGCATTGCGCCAGCGCCACACTGCTCCATCGGTTCCGACGTTGTAGTCATTGCTGCCGCTCATGCAGGTCACGTAGAGGGTGCCATCAGCCGCCACCTGGAGGCGCACCGGGTTCTGGCCGGTGCCCGGACCGCCGGTCATCCTGGCCCAGGAGGCACCGCCGTCGGTGCTGCGGTAGATGCCGTCGCCGGTGACGCCGGCATAGATGATCCGGGCACTGCTCTGGCCGACGGCACTGGCGTGGTCCACCGCCACGCTGGTGATGCCCAGATCATGGGTGCCGGCGGGTACGGCGGCCGTGGGGATCTGGGTCCAGGCTCCGTCATCGACCCGCCGCCACAGACCCTGGCGGCGAGAACCGAACCACAGCACCGAGCTGGAGCCGGCACTGTCGACCACCAGACGTTCGCCGGCCCGGCGGCGGTCACCATTGCCATTCATGAACACATCGACCAGACCGGTGCTGGTCCAGGTGCTGCCGAGGTCGTCTGATCGCCAGATCTGACCCTCGGCCGCCATCAGGACGCTGGCCGGCGCCTGGGCATCCAGGGCCAGCGATTCGATGACGTAGGCCAGGTGGTCGGTGACATTGATCCACCGGCCCTGGTCAGGCAGCCAGCGGAACACGCCGCCGACATCGGTCTTGAGCCAGGTGTGGCCCGGCGCGGTGGGATGGACCAGGACCCCGGTGACAAAGCCCATGCCCTGGATGTCGAGATGGCGCCAGGAACTGGTGTCGGCAGCACCGGCCTGGGCCAGGATCAGGATATTGAGCAGCAACAGCAGACGCAGGTGCATTGTCGTCATTACAGACGTGGCCCCGGCGCAGTCAAGCCGACCCCGGCCATCATGCATCGGGGTTGATCACCCGCTCTGGCTGCCCACGCTCAAGCGATGTGCGGTCGCCGTTGGGCCATGATCAGCCGTTTTCAATCGACCCGGTTGCGTCGTTCTCCGGCCAGGAAGGCCTGGACGTTCCGACAGGCCTCGTCGACCAGGCGGGCGCGGGCCTCGACGGTGGCCCAACCGATGTGCGGGGTGATGTAGAGGCGCTCGGTCCAGGGGGCGTCGGGTGTGAGCAGGGGGTGGTTGGCAGGTGGGGGTTCGCTGGAGAGCACGTCGAGACAGGCGGCAGCCAGATGGCCGCTGACCAGGGCGGCGGCCAGGGCCGCTTCGTCGATGAGATCGCCCCGACCGGTGTTGACCAGGATGGCGTCAGGGCGCATCCGGGCCAGGAAGTCGGCATCGACCAAGCGGGTGGTGGTGGGGGTGAGGGGGCAGTGCAGGCTGACGACATCGGCCTGGGGCAGGGCCTCGGCCAGGGGGATGCGGTCGGTGCTGGTCGAACCGGGGACGGCGCAGCGCAGGATGCGCATGCCGAACCCCTCGCCGATGCGCGCCACGGCCGAGCCGATGGCCCCGCTGCCGACGATGGCCAGGCAGCGGCCGTGCAGTTCCTGCAAGGGGGCGAGGGTGAAGCAGAAGTCGGGACCGGCGCTCCAGCGTCCGGCGCGGACCGCCAGGGCGTGGTCGGCCACCCGCTGGGCATGATGGAGCAGGAAGGCGAAGACCAGCTGGGCCACGCTGTGGGTCGAGTAGGCGGGGATGTTGGCGACCGCCACGCCCCTGGCCCGGCAGGCCTCGACATCGACCACATTGTAGCCGGTGGCCAGCACCCCGACGTAGCGCAGGGCCGGGGCGCAGGCCAGCAGGTCGGCGGTGATCAGCACCTTGTTGGTCAGCACCACTGTGGCGTCTGCCACCCGGTCGCGGGCCTCCTGGGGGCTGCTGCGCTGGTGGATGCTCAGGGGGCCCAGGGCGCGTAGGGCCTGCCAGCAGTCATTGCCCTGGTCGGCGGTGGCGGCGTCGAGGATGACGATGGACATGCTGGGGCTCCGGGTGTCAGGAGCGCCCAGCATGGATCGTGATCCAGGGCATGCAATTCGTCAGCGGCGGGCCTTGGTCTTGGCTTTGGTGGTCTTGGCCTTGGCCGGCTTGGCGGCACTCGGCTTGGGGCCCAGGTTCTCGGCGATGTCGATGGCTGATTGCAGCTTCTTCACCGCTGCCAGCAGGGCCTCGACCCGGTCGGTCTTCTC